>JAGBXL010000080.1 GCA_017629325.1 Clostridia bacterium
ATTATGCCAAGGATTCCTTCACCGGCTATCATACCCGATGAATAGAGAACACCTGTTTGAACTGCATTTTCTTTTTCTTCGGTATTTTTATATTTTACTTTTTCTACTATAAAGCGAACAACACCGCCAACCATAATGGGTGCTGAAAGGCTAATGGGAAGATAGATACCAATAGCAATGGGAAGAACGGGAAGACCAAGGAGCTGAATTACTAAAGCAATAAAAACTCCTATAAAAACAAGTGCCCAGGGAAGATTTCCGTTCATTACACCTTCTACAACCATTTTCATCATCATTGCCTGGGGTGCACCCAGCTCTGCAGAACCAAAGCCATAGGCTTTATTTAAAAGATAAAGAATTGCGCCAATTGCAATTGCTGCGGCAAAAGAACCTATAAGCTCACCGTATTGCTGTTTTCTTGGTGTGGCACCAACTAAAAATCCGCATTTTAAATCCTGCGAAATATCGCCTGCCATAGCAGCTACGATACATATAACAGAGCCAATTGCAATAGCACCCACCATACCTTCAGCGCCGGTAGAGCCGGTTGCTTTTAATATAAGTGTTGCAAAAAGGAGTGTGGCAATTGCCATTCCGGATACAGGGTTATTTGACGAACCTATAACGCCAACCATTCTTGATGAAACAGTTGCAAAAAAGAACCCAAATACAAGAATTAAAAAAGCACTTAAAAGACTTACGGGAATACCGGGGTAAAGCCACATAAATACTGCCACTGCAATACATCCAATAATAATGGTTTTTATTGAGAGGTCTTGCTCTGTACGAATAACCGCCGCTTCGTTGCCCTGATTTTTACCATAGGTTTTAAAAGCTTTGGCAAAAGTTTTAATTATTGTGGGGAAGGATTTTATAAGGCTTATAAGACCGCCTGCAATAAGTGCACCTGCACCAATATAGCGAATGTAGTTACCCCAGATACCGCTTGTTCCTGCTGTTGCCCACACATCTGCAACACTGATTTCGGCAGGGAAAATAACTGCGTCGCTACCAAAAAGAACGATAAGAGGCATTATTACAAGCCATGCAAGAACACCACCCGAAAACATATAGGAAGAAACTTTTGCACCGCATATATAACCAACACCTGTGAGTGCCGGAAGAATGTTAAGACCAAAACCTGCTCCTTTATAGGCGGGGATTGTCCAGTTTATTTCACTTGGGAAAAGCTTTAAGCCATCGGCAATAAATTTATACACCGCTGAAATACCAAGACCTGCAAATACCATTGACGATTTTGAACCGCCCTGTTCACCTGCAATAAGAACTTCTGCACAGGCTGTGCCCTCGGGGTAGCCAAGTGTGCCATGCTCCTGAACTATTAAGGCATTTCTCAGTGGAATCATAAGAAGAACACCTAAAACACCGCCACAGAATGCAATTATACCAATATCGAGCATTGATGGCATATTTGTGAGACCTTCTTTTGCCCAAATAAAAAGTGCGGGCATTGTGAATATTGCACCAGCAGCAAGAGATTCGCCTGCAGAGCCTATGGTTTGCACCATATTATTTTCTAATATAGAATCGCGTTTAAAAATTTTTCTTACTATTCCCATTGAAATTACGGCAGCAGGAATAGATGCTGAAATTGTGAGGCCTACCCTAAGCCCCAAATATGCATTTGCTCCGCCGAAAACAACCGCTAAAATACAACCAAGTATTATAGAAAACACTGTCATTTCCTTTGTTACCGAATCGGCAGGAACATAGGGTTTGAATTCTTTTTTATTCATTTTCTGCTCCTTTTCAAATGTAATTATGATCCTAAAGATTATACACTACCAAGAGAATATTGTCAAACAAATATTGAAATAATTTATTATAATTATTTCCTTAAAGGACAAACTATATGCGATTGGAGTGATAGTATGGTTAATGGTGATACAATTGAACTTTTGAAAGAATGTAATGCAGGTGTTAAGATGGGTGTTAGTTCCATTGAAGATCTTATTGACAAAGCAGACGATAAAAAGCTTAAGTCAATATTACAAGACAGCCTTGATGAGCACAAAAGACTTGGTGATGAAACAAGAGAAATATTAAACGATTATGATGATGAAGGAAAAGAACCAAACCCAATGGCAAAGGGAATGTCGTGGCTTAAAACAAATATGATGATGTCGGTTAACCACTCAGATGAAACAATTGCAGACCTTATTTTTGAAGGATGCAGCATGGGAGTTAAATCACTCAGCCGATATCTTAATAAATATGAAGCGGCTGAAGAAAAAACAAAGGATATTGCAAAAAAGCTTATAAGCATGGAAGATAGGCTTGCAACCGAAATGAGAGCATATTTATAACAGTATATAAAATAAACCTCTGACCATTGGTCAAAGGTTTATTTTATATAATAATTTTTAAAATAAAAGCAAATCTATAAGCCGGGTTCTGTATTAGACAACTATCTATCTAGGATATATATTTCTATATACCTCAAGCCACCCACTGACAGCCGAGCAAGCCATAGTCTTTGTGGGTGTTGCATCAGATGGGGTTTACACGCCAATTCGATCTCCCGAATCGCGGTGAGCTCTTACCTCGCCTTTTCATCCTTACCGAAATATATCGGCGGTTATTTTCTGTTGCACTTTCCTTAGAGTTTCCTCCACCGGGAGTTACCCGGCACCCTGCTCTGTGATGCCCGGACTTTCCTCATGCAGAGCCTTACGGCTTCTGCCCGCAGTTGTCTGATTTGCTCTAAAGCATTATAACATTATTCCCTCTTAAAGTCAATTATCTTTTATATGCATAAATTTCGCCTATCATAACAGGTGAATTTTTATATTTTTCTTTATGCTGAGATGCACCTGCAGTTGAAAGAATTTTGATCTTTATAAAACGTGCTTTTTGTGTTTCAAATTCATCTAGCTTTTCTTCGCCATAGCAGCGGACTGTGTCTTTTGAAACTAATTTAAAATCCATGCTTTCATCGGCTACATATAATTCATAATCAGATACAAAGCGTGCGGTTGCCTCGGTAACGGAAAGAGTTTCATCAAATCTTGAAATTGTGTGGGGGTATATACCAATAGCACTTATATCAGTTAATTCACCAAGGTCTATTACAAATTCTGCTTTGGTATCTTCTCCTATCCATGCATCTTCATAATCCCCCGAAAAAAGCTTTTGGGGATCATTGCCTTTTGAACATGAAACAACAGACCATTTTGACTTATCAAGCTCAATACCCTCAAAAATCTTGTGGGGAACCGGGTCAAATTCTCTGCCTGTCCATACAGGAGATGACCAGGTGCGGTCGCCGTTTTTAGCAGTTAATTTAAGATAAAAATATCTCGCTGTTTCAGAGGAGTATTCAAATTCAATATTTGTGTTTTCTTTTTGGTTTATGTTAATGGATTTAACTGTTTTTCCGTAGTCAGATACAAGCTCTAAAAGAAAGATTTTTTCTTCTTCCGCAGGTTTATTAAAATGAGAAATATTTACACTAAACTTATAGTTTGTATTATCTTGTAATGTTGAGCCTTCGACAAAGCCATTTACTGTATATCGAAGCTTGACATTACCATTTTCACAGGCATAAATGCGATTGTTTCTTATTGCATCTATAAAATACTCCTTGCTTTTTTGGGGTGATAAAATAATTGTTTTTCCCCTAAGTGATGATGCACCCCATTTTGGGCCGTGCCAGTCGCTTGTGGAAACAGGTGAAAGCTTAAGCCCGCAATCAAGACCCTTTGAATACATTCTTTCGTGAACAAGATTTTGTGCTCTGTCGCCCCCGTTACCGACTTCTATAAGCCTGAACATCTCACGCATTTCGGGGCGGATTTTTCTATCGAAGCTGAAATTCCATATACCCTTTACAGACCACCCCATAATTTGCGGGTGAGCAAAGCTTGCTATTGCACAGGGGTTTTTATAGACTTCTTTATAGTATTTGTCCCAGATATCAACCGAGGCATAGCCGTGAGTATTGAAGGTTACAATTTCGCCTGCATTTTTATGAGCAATTCCGTGGCGGTCGTATTCTATTTCTGCAACTTCACATTCTGTGCCTGGAAAAACAATAAAACCTTCGTTTTCGGTTTCTTCTGCAGATAAAAATACCCTGAAAAACTCTCTGTTATTAACAAGGCACGCGTGGTCGGATATTGTGGTGCAGTCAAAAAAGGCTTCATCTTTTATTTCTTTTAAAACTGTAAGAGGTGTTGTATCTGTGCGAAGAGGAAATTCATCTTTTTTATGATTCTGGCTTGTGTGGGTATGAAAATCACCAAAATAAAAATTGAAATTATCCAAAGGCGATGCTTTTTTCATTTCACGGGATTCAACAAGGCAGGTATATTCATTTCCGTTAAATTCTGCTTTAACATTAGCTGTTCCCTCACCCATCATAACAAGAAGAACTCCTTCGGAAAAATTAGGAGTTCCATTTTGTTTAAAATCTCTTATATACACTATGCTTTCATCTGATGATGTCCAGATTATATCTTCCTTTGAAATATCTTTGCTTGATATAAGCATAAGTGTTACGATATTTCCGCAAAAGGTTTTTATGCTTGTTTTAGAAAGCTTTGGCATTTTTATTTCCTCCGTATTTACATAGTTTTTAAACATTCTTCTAAAAGAGAGGTGCAGGCTTTATAAATATCATTGTAGGTTCTTTGGAAATCACGGGTGTACCACGGGTCTGCCACATCGCCGCCAAGATCGGTGAAATCCATCATCTTTTTTATTTTTCCTTCCGGGTCGGACCCAAAAATTCTATTTATGCTGCGGATATTTGAGCTATCCATTCCTATGAACATATCATATTTTTCATAGTCTGCTTTTTGAAGCCTCTGAGCATATTTTCCGCTTGTATCAATCCCTTTTGATTTTAAAATTTCTTTTACGGGCGGATATACGCTGTTGCCGAGTTCTTCACAGCTTGTGGCTGATGATGATATATAGAATTTATCTTGCAGGCCTTTTTTATTTACCATATCTTTAAAAACAAATTCTGCCATTGGTGAACGGCATATATTGCCGTAGCAAACAAACATTATTTTAATCATTGGAATATTCTCCGTTATTTTTCTCCTAAGTGTATTAGACAATTTTTATGCTTTGAGATTGGAAAATGCCTCTTCGGATGTTTTATATTCGTTTTGTATAACTACGATGCCATTTGTATTTATAATACCATATCTGCCATTTTTAAGTGTGGCAGCATATCCGTTTTCAAATTCAAATATATAATCATATTCAAATGGAGCAAGAACATTATTTTCAAATGATATAAGCCCCCATTTGCTTGACAAATCGGCTGCAGCTATTACATTGTAATCATAAGACGGGTTAAACCCTGTATAATTAAAAGGTATAACTGTGTTTCCTTCGTAATCAATAATACCGTGCATATTATCTTTTGAAACTATTGCTCTGCCATATTTAAATTTTTGAGCACTTGAATATATAAATGGAACTATGGTATCCCCCGAATCGTTTACATATCCGTATTTTTCTTTTCCATCAATAATTTTACTAACGGCAGAAAGACCATTTTCAAATTCTCCCGCATTATTATAGATAAAACCGGTTACATTTTCACCATTGGGTGAAAAAAGTGCCCATTTTCCATCTTTTTTAAGAAATACCGAAATAGCAGTTCCCTGCTTGACATCAGTATGAATACATTCAATAACTTCGTTTCCGCTAAGGTCTATATAGCCATAACCCTCGGCATAGGCAAGAGCTATACCATTTTTAAATTCTTCTATATAACGATAGGTTTTATTGGAAATTCGGGAACCATCTGTTGATATGATGCTAAACTCTTTATTTTTATATGCAACGGTTACAGGGTTATCTGCAAAAGAATACAGATAATCATATTCAAAAGGAATTGCAACGGTTCCGTCTGTATTTACCGCACCGTATTTACTGCCGATTTGAGCAACAGCAACGGAAAGATTACCAAAAGGATAAATATAGTCGTAGCCTGTTGGAATTATTATTTTTCCGCCGCAATCTACTATGCCGAATTTTCCGTTATAGATAACTCTTGCTCTTCCTTTTAAATCAAACTTATCAAGTGCTTCGTATTTTATTTCTATAACTGTGTTGCCAAAACTATCAATACAACCCCACTTACCGTTTCTCTTTACATAATATCCTTTTATCATATTATTATCGGTGTGGATACCTGTTGTTATTTCGTAGATTTCGTTATACTGTGTTTCCGAAAGAATACCTGTGGCACAATTCAAAAGATACCACCTTGCACCTTCTTTTACCATGGCAATCATATTTCCGCTATATGCAACATCGTCGTATTTTACAGGTACTACGATTTTTCCGTCTACATCACATATACCAACAGCATCACCTTTATGAAGATATATTTTTTCGGGCGATATATATTCTGTTTCGTTATATATTATATCTGTTAAAAAAATTCCTTCAGACGAAACAAGACCGCATTTATGGTTTTTTATAACCTTGAAAAGCAAGGGGTTATCGTAGTTTGAAATATTATCATATTCAAAAGGCAAGATGACTTTTCCCTTTGAATTAACAAGACCATACTTACTTTCCTTACTTGCAACTGCAATACCTTTTTGATTATAAAAACCAATTGTATATTCGGGAATTTTAATATTCACGCTATGGGCATTACTGTTATAGCCGATAACTATATTCATTGCTTCACAGAGCATTCTTAAAGGGATATATGTTTTTGAATTAAATTCATAGGATGGACAGGCAGGCTCTATAACATTATAGGCAAAGGAATGTCTGTCGCTGATATTAACTGTTCCGGTTACAGAATCGTATGTAACCAGACGTGTGGGTGTGGAAAATGTATATATAACACCGTTTTCATCTGTACTTAATTTAAGCCTTAATATTTCCCCTGCCGAATTGGGCAAAATATATACCGTGCCGGAATGAATTACACAAGATTCACTGATGTTATAGAGCTGATCGTTTATGTATATTTTCGGCATGGAGGATTGGGCGTTAATGCCCGAGGGGACATATATAAAAAATATTAAAGATAAAAAAACTATAAGTTTTTTCAGCATATTTGCCTCCAGGTTAATTTTATGATTTATCATAACATGGAGCACAATTCATTTTCAATAGGCGAAAAGTTTATGTAATATAATTTTTAATTTAATGTAATATTAGAAATAATTATAGTTCTCAAGCCTGTTGGTTGAGATATAGGTTTCGTATATAACAGACAAATAATCCCAGAAAAGCTTTGTTATATTTCCATCGGGGTTAAGCCCTGATGCATATTGAATTGCCTTTACACTCTCTATTGTGGGACTATCGATTATCCCGTTAAGAGACGGCGGTGGTATATTTGAAAACCTTTCGGAAAGAGCATACATCATAGTTTGAATCACATATATTGTTGGAGTATAGGAATTATTATCGGATTTAAGACCATTTTCTGGAAAAACACGCACACAATTTGGTGCTGTTGTGATGTTTTCTATTTCTCTATACACTTTGAGGATAGAATCCCATGTGCTATTATCGGTTATTCCGGTTTCATTTAAAGAAAATCTTGCTTGGAATTTCTTTACAGCCTCCTTTGTTGAGTTACCGTAAACCCCATCAGGAATTACCCTTGGGATTTCTGGATAGACATTTGATATTGTTCTTAAAAAAACCTGAAGATTTCGAATTGGAGAATCAAATCTCAAGTATTCAGCCAAGAAAAACACTCCTTTTAATTATCATTATCACCTACCGAGAGATTATTTCCGGGAAACTGTGTAAGACCTACGATATCGGACGGATATGTGATATTACTAAGAACTACTGCTGCTATTGTTTCATAGGTATTATAGATAACATCCCATGTGGCTCTGTCAACTACACCTGTTACATCAAGGGAATACGCCCTTTGAAATTCCTGCACGGCATTTTGAGTTGCCTCATCAAAAACACCTGTAACTTCTATATAAGGAATACGCGGGTCAAACTGTGATATCACACCAAGAAAATACTGAATATATGAAACCTTTGCACCTTCATCACCGAGTGATGAGGGAGATATATATTCAATACTTGCACCTAAGATCTGCTGTCCTTCGGAATTAAGCTCTGCCAGGCGGCGTACGGCAACATAGAGAAGAGTCATTTTATTCCATGTTGCTTCGCCTACAATACCATCGGGGGTAAGATTAAAAATACGCTGAAAGCTTGTTACAGCATTTTCTGTTGCTTCGCCAAAAATCCCGTCTATTGGAGATATTTTTGGAATAGCAGGATAGTTTGTTGATATTTCGTTAAGATACTGCTGAACAACATAAACATCTTCCCCTGTATCACCCAAGCGAACAGGATTTCCGGGATACAGATTTAGTATTCCGGATATGGGAGCGTTTTGCACAAGCTCAATATCGTTTCCATAATAATTCTGGAGAATTTCAAAGGAATTGAGTCCATCTTTAGCAAGTTCCTGACTGCCCCACTGGGATAGACCTTCGCATGTTACGGTTGTTCCATTACAATATTTTGCGGCAAGAGGCTCTATAAACCCTTGCCTGCGGATATATGATGTAAATATATCGTCAACAATTCTATCAATATTTTCATAGATATTTCTTCCTCTTATGAATTTCTGATCATAAGCAGTAGATGAGGTAATGTCAAAATTATATCCTCTGGAACGGTAAAATTCTGTGTATACCCTATTTAATGCATAGGAAATCTGGGCATATATATTTGCATATATGGCTGATTCTTCCCAGGTTGGATATATTTCGCTTGAAGCAACATTTTTTATATAGTATGGAAAGCTCACAGTTACATTTTCGGCATCGGAATCAGGTGGACCAAGATGAACTGTGATAAAATCCGGTACAAAAGGGGCACCGGGAAGCGGCATAGAAAATCCTCCTTAAGCAGTTGTATTAATATCCGAACCCGTTTTGGGTGCGTGTTTTTTCGCCACTGCTTCGTTATAATACTCGCAAATGCTTAAAGTTCCTGCTCGGGAACATTAAATATTTCAGCTCTTAAATCTGTGGGAACATTTCTGTCGACCGGAGTCATCTCGGCTTCTATAACAGATATCTGACCCGCAAAAATCTGAGCGTTATTAACCAGAAAGGTTCTGTATTCGGGGTGGTCTACTCTCGCATTTACTGTGGCATACGGCAGAGAATTACCCTGACTTTCTGAAAGAGAGCTATCGGGAGCTTCTACAACAATAACATCGGTTTTTCCCTCGGTGTCGCTTTTTCTCACTCCTAAAAGTGTTTGCTGTTCACCACTATCGGTATATACGGTGAAAACCGCATTTTCTATGGGTATGCGGGAATCAGATGTATATACTCTTGCTCTTAGATAACCATTTTGCAATATTTTCACCTCTTTAAATTATATTTATGAAAAATTTTGCTTATTACAAAAAATGAGAGCGATTTTGAATCGCTCTCATTTTATTTCGTTAATATTATGTGGTGTTGTTGGGTAAACGTAATAAACTTACTTTATTTAAAGATTTAAAAGTTTTTTTGCATTAAGTGAAAATATCTTTTCTTTTTCGCTATCACTTACAAGATTGTCCATAAGTACCCCACCGATATACATTCCGGGATGACATGTGGGAAAATCAGAGCCAAACAGTATGCGGTCAACTCCAAAGGTATCGATAGCTTTGCGAAGCATGCCATAGCGGAACATTCCATAACCGGAAAGGTCGAGATAGTAGTTTTCGCTCATTTTTGCACGTTCTATGTGACGTAGAAAGTCTGCTTTTTCACCGGGGTGTGCTGCAACAAAAATAACATCCTTATGATTTTGCACCATTTTGTCCATGGCATCATCATCACGTGAATGAAAGCTTACTATCATGTTGCATTTTCCTGCTTCACTTAGTATTTCTGAAAAATCACTGTCGGAATAGTCGCTCCAACCATATATATATGGAACTAATTCACCGATAAGACATACACCGTTTTCTTTCATGCGGTGAATTTCGGCAATTGACTCTTCCACATAATGAGGATGAACATGAAATCCTGGCACATAAAAATCGCCGTAAATTTTTTTGAGTTCAAGAGCAGTGTTATTATTTGCCTTTATTTTTTCCCAGTTGTTTGAATAATCTGCATTGGAAATTTCTACAACTGAACCGCAGATTGCAGAAACACCAAGTCCTTGCATAACATCAAAGGTGTTTTTCGCACTCATTGAACTTGTACCAGGATAGTTACAGATGTTATTTTTGTTTTCTATAAAGGGGTGAGTGTGAAAATCAATTATTTCAAAACTCATAATATTTCCTCCTTTTTTCATTTAATTTCGTTGATATTATAGGGCGTAGTCTGATAAACATAGTAATTCAGCCAATTTGAAAAAAGAAGATTTGCATGAGACCTCCACCTTACCACAGGGGAATTATTGGGGTTATCGTCATCAAAATAATTTTGAGGAATTTCGGGGTTTATGCCGGCATCAAGATCGCGGAAATATTCTTTTGAAAGTGTGTCGGCATCGTATTCAGGGTGGCCTGTTACATAAATCTGCTTTTTATCGCTGCTTGCAACAATATAAACACCTGCCTCATCTGAAGATGCAATTATAACCAGATCGGAGATACTATCTATATCTTCTTCCTTAACAGTGGAGTTTCTTGAATGAGGTGCTAAAAATTCATCGTCAAAGCCCCTTACAAGCATCATTGTTTTGCGATTTACTGTGTGCTTATACACTCCGGAAAGCTTTTTGGAGAGATTTTGCTTTGGTATTCCATAATGATAATAAAGCCCTGCAAGTGCCGCCCAGCATATATGCATTGTGCTGGTTACATTTGTTTTTGACCACTCTAAAATTTCTTTGAGTTCGTTCCAATAGGTAACTTCTTCAAATTCAAGTTTTTCAACAGGAGCACCTGTTATTATTAAGCCATCGTATTTATTATTTTTTATATCATCAAAGGTTTTATAGAATTCGTCTATATGGTCTTGTGATGTGTTTTTTGATTTGTGAGATGCCGTCATTATAAAATCTATTTCAACCTGAAGAGGTGTGTTGCCAAGAACTCTTGCAAGCTGGGTTTCGGTTACGATTTTGGTTGGCATAATATTGAGAATCGCTATTTTAAGAGGACGGATATCCTGACTGAGTGCTCTTTTTTCCGTCATACAAAAAATATTTTCGCCACGCAAGATACTATTTGCAGGCAAATCCTCGGGAATTTTTATTGGCATGCTATCGCCCCCTTTACATTATGTTTTTTCATTATAACAAATAAAATTCTTTTTTTCAAGGTATAATGCAACAATACAGAAGATAATGTTAGATTTATGACAAAACACTTTACATTTTTTTTGGTTTGTGCTATAATTCATACTAAGTTTTTTATGTGAAGGTGAGTATTTTGGCATTTAAAGTAAATTTCAACGGTCAATCCCTAGGAGAAGAAATAGCAAATTCTATATCTCACGGTGTGGGAGCACTTCTTGCGATAGCAGGAACGGCTGTGATGATTGTTACAGCATGTATTACCAGCGATAGCATGGGTATTGTGAGTGCTGCATTATACGGATTTTTCACAATACTTCTTTACCTTTTTTCAACTTTATATCATTCGATAACAAACACGAGAGCTAAAAAGGTTTTTCAGATTTTTGACCACTGCTCAATTTTTTTGATGATACTTGGCTCTTATATTCCACTGTGCCTTTGCCTTATAAGAGGATTTGTAGGCTGGGCATTATTTAGCATAACGGCTGTTTTATCGGTTGTGGGAATTGTGTTTAATTCAATAGACCTTAAAAAATGGCATAGACTTTCCATGATATTATATGTTATTATGGGTTGGTCGGCAGTTTTTGTTTTTGGTGAGGTTTTAGCAAAAGTTCCGCTTAAGGGAATTATTCTTCTTGTTGGCGGAGGCATAAGCTACACACTGGGAATAATATTTTTTACTAAAGACAAGATAGAATATATGCATTATGTGTGGCATTTATTTGTTTTGATGGGAACCATCCTTCAGTATTTCTTTATATTATTCTATGTTATTCCAATAAATTAAATAAAGCGAAAAGGCTGTAAAAACAATGTTTTTACAGCCTTTTTTTACAAATTAAGAAATAGCTTTGCAAAATTAAAATACACAAGAAGCGACAGTGCATCTACTATTGTTGTGATAAAGGGGCTTGCCATAACTGCTGGGTCGAAGCCTATTTTTTTTGCAGCTATGGGAAGAGTTGAGCCAACAAGCTTTGCAATAAACACAGTTACAACAAGAGTGAGACTTACAACAAACGAAACAAAAAGAGCGTTTTGCCCATCGGACACAATTGCAGCTCTATCGAGAAGCATCATTTTTGCAAAGTTTACAATTGCGAGAGTTAAGCCGCAAAGAAGAGCCACTCTGCATTCTTTAAAAACAATTTTAAATAAATCTTTCATTTCAATATCGCCAAGTGAAAGACTTCGGATAATTGTTACCGATGACTGACCGCCAGAATTTCCGCCTGTATCCATAAGCATTGGAATAAAAGATGTTAAGATTACGCAGCTTGCAAGTGCAGATTCATAAGAGCTTATTATACTGCCTGTGAAAGTGGCAGAAATCATTAAAAGAAGGAGCCACGGAATACGCTGTTTCCAGGTTTCCCACACGCCTGTTTTAAGATATGATTTTTCCGACGGGATAATCGCCGCCATTTTTTCGATATCTTCGGTTGTTTCATCTTGCAATACGTCGATGGCATCGTCGAATGTTACAATACCAACAAGCCTTGTTTCATCATCTACAACAGGGATTGCCATAAAATTATATTTATCAAAGGCTTTGGCAACTTCCTCCTGGTCGTCGGTTGTTGTGAAACAAATAACATTAGTTTCCATTATATCTTCTATTATTTCATCAGGGTGAGCAAGAAGAAGTGTTTTTGCAGAAACCATTCCTATGAGCTTATTATTTAAATCCGTAACGTAACATGTATATATGGTTTCTTTATCGAGACCGGTTGAACGAATATGTGATATCGCCTGGGATACATTTATATTCTTTTTAAGACGCACATACTCTGTTGTCATTATACTGCCAGCACTATCTTCGGGATATTTTAATATTTCGTTTATGGAGCGTCTGGTATCGCTATCGGTAAAACGAAGTATTCTTTTAACTACATTGGCGGGCATTTCCTCTAAAATATCTACGGTATCATCAACAAAAAGGTCGTTTACCACAGCTTTTAGTTCGCTATCACTAAAGCTTCTGATGAGGGTTTCCTGATCTTCGGATTCCATTTCTACAAAGGTGTCTGCCGCCTGATCTTTTGGCAAAATACGAAATGCCAAAAGAAGTTCATCATTTGTTAAATCCTTTAAAAACTCTGCAATATCTGCAGGGTTTGTTTCTGCAAGAAGCAGTCTTAATTTGGCATACTGTTTTGATTTTAAAAGCTCGTATGCCTGATTTTCTACATTAATATTTTCTTCCATTTAACATTCCTCCTAAATTGTAATGCATAGCTATTGTGCTATTTTAGGTAGGAAGTAGTCGAACAGTTTAATGTGAAACGAACATGGAAAAGCCTATTTGCCATATTCGCCCGACATATTCACCATAGCAATTACCTCCCGTGTCCATTTCATCACCTCATTTTTCTTAATTTAAATATATTATTTTGCTTTTTTTAATAAGCGAAAATACAAAAAACCAAAAACTACTGCACACAGTAGTGCTAAGCCTTGCGAAACTCTTATGGGACCAAGCATAAGACTATCGGTGCGAAGACCTTCTATAAAAAATCTGCCAAGTCCGTAAAGAGCTGTGTAGGCAAAAAAGACCTGACCTTTATATGAGCGATGTTTGATAATTACAAAAAGTGTTACAAGAACAGCCAAAGACCATAAGGATTCATATAAAAAGGTGGGGTGAACAGGAATATTAGGCTCGATATTTAATCCCATATTTTTAAGCTCTTCAAGATATGAAATCGTGTTTTCGCTTATCATTCCCCAGGGAAGATTTGTGTTTGTGCCAAATGCTTCCTGATTAAAAAAGTTGCCCCATCTGCCTATCATTTGCCCGCATATAAGACCAACGGCACCAATATCAAATACCGCTAAAGTGTTTAACTTTTTTATTTTAGAATAGACACAAGCTGCAAGAACTCCGCCTATTACCGCACCGTAGATGGCAATTCCGCCGCCGCGAAGATTAAGTATTTCCGACGGGTTTTCAAGATAAAAGGAAAGATTGAAAAGAACATAGTAAATCCGGGCAAACACAACTGCTACGGGTCCGCAGTAAATTGCAAGGTCCAGGGGAATGTCTGTGCTCTCCCCCATTTTTTTTGCCGCAAAAGATGCTATAAAAACGCCTGAAATAAGGGCTAAAGAAATTATTATTCCGTACCAGTAGATAGGAATACCGGAAAAATAAAATGCTATTCTGTTTATGGTAAGGTCTATGCCAAGTTTTGGAAATGATACTGTCATACTTTTTCACCGTTTTTATGATTATTTAATCCAGAGGTTTTACAACACTTAAAACACAGTTTTCAGGGGTGAAAACTTCGCTTAAAACCTGCATAAGAGATTCCATGGTTATAGAGTTATAGACCTTTGGAAATTCTGTTAGATCTGTATCGTTCAAAAATCCTTTACAGAGCATATTTCCGACTGTTTCTACACTATTGAATTTGCGGATAAATGAGCCAAAATACGCATTCTTTATACGTGTGAACTCTTCCTCGGCAAAGCCTTCTGAGCGATAATACTCAATAGCCTGCATAAGTTTTTCTTTTACGAGCTTGGGGTTATCGCTCTCGCCTGCAAAAGAGACAACAGAAAAAGCTTCTTCTGTCATAATATCTTTTGCGAAGGTATCGTTTATAAGACCTGTTTTATAGTTATCGTTATAAAACTTACTGCTGCTGCCTGTTATTATTTTTGAAATTAATGTAAGTTGTGCTTCTCTTTTTAAAAGCTCGGCACCCTTTTTCAAATAATTATCTTTAAAACCAATGGTGAATATTGGTCGTGATACTGCTGATTTAGCTTCGATATATTTTTGTGATATTTTGGTGGGTTCATCGGGATACACGCTTACTACCTTGCCATTTTCTCTTGGTTCGACTGTTTTTTCAACAATATCGAAAACAGTTTCCGGCTCTGTGTTACCAACAACGCACACAACCATATTTGCAGGGTTATAATAGGTGTTATAGCAATTATAGAGAACTGCTTTATCTATTTTGGAAATACTTTCCACGGTGCCGGCAATATCTATTTTAACAGGATTATTTACATACATTGCACGAAGCATGTTAAACATAACAACCCATTCGCCGTCGTCATCGTACATACGAATTTCCTGAGCTATTATGCCCTGCTCTTTTTCTATGTTTTCTTTTGTGAAATGAGGTTTTTGCACATAGTCGAGAAGATGCGAGAAGCACTCTTTAAAATGAGATGTGCAGGAAAACAGATAGCAAGTATTGGTGAACGATGTGAAAGCATTTGCATTTGCACCGTATTTTGAAAAAAGGTCGAAGGCATTTGAACCATCGGGCTGTTCAAACATTTTGTGTTCAAGAAAATGTGCAACGCCATCGGGCACAGTGATTTCTTTATTCTCTCCAAGCGGAACGAAGGTGTTATTTACAGACCCAAATTTTGTGCCATAGATTGCATAGGTTTTTGAAAAGCCTTTTTTGGGAATAACATATATTCTTAAGCCTGTTTTATGAGTAGCATAATAAAGAGTCTCATCGAGGGTGTCTATATATTTTTGGTTAAACTCCATTATTTGCCCTCCTTTCCGTTTAAGAAATATACTGTGTCAACATTAACATTTTTAAAGCTTTTTATAATTTCTTCGCGTGTAACATTTTTGACTTTATCACACACCTCAGAAATTGAAGGATAGTTTGGCGAAAATGCCATTCCCAAATAATAATCTATCATAAGACCGGGACTATCTTCATAAGAAGAAAAGGTGCTTATTATATATTCTTTTGCTATTGAGAGTTCTTCATCGGTAAATTCACCATTTTTAACTGCATTAAGCTCGTTTAACACTGCGTCTTTGGTTTTTTGGAATTTATCGAATTCTATGCCGCTTCCTATCATCATTATACCATTATATTTATCTAATCTTGAATATGCATAATAACAAAGGCTTAATCTTTCTCTTACATTATTAAAAAGTTTTGAATGAGCACCTGAACCAAAAATACTGTTTCCTGTTAAAAGCGCATAGTAAAGAGGATTTTCAAAAGAAATGCCTGTTCTTAAACCAATTGCAAGCTTACCCTGATTTACATTCAAATTATCTTCAACATATTTTTCACCCGACGAAAGTTTTAACTGACCTGAAAGATTTATAGGGCTTATATTGAAGGTGAATTTTCCTAAATAAGATTTTAAAAACTTTAAAACCTCTGCTATATCCACATCGCCAACAACAAAGATATCAACAGGGCTTGAAAAAATTATTGATTTATAATGCTCGTAGAGATTTTTTTCGTTTATAGAATCAAGGTCTTCGCTATATCCTATTTCAACAACAGCATTGCGCTCGCCTCTGCACATTTCTTCAAGACATCTCACAGATGCATAGGCTCTTTTATCGTTTATAAGACTTTCGATATCGTCTTTAAGATTCTTCTTTTGGTTAGCTACATATTCCTTACAAAAGGCCCCATCTGTTACATAAGGTTCAAAAAGCATATCGAGCATAAGGCAAAGAGATTCATTTATAATACTTTCGCCTGTGTAGCGGTCGTTTAAAAAGCTGACCTGGGATACTATGCTCTGCACACTTGCTCTTTTGCCCACACCTATGTCAAAACCCAGGCCAAAAAGCTTTTCAGCGTAGATATTAAGGTCTAAAAGAGAAGAATACTTTTTGGTTGCATTTTTTAGAACCTTTGACAAGAGGGCATTGAAGGTTGCCTCTTCTCTTTTCAGATTGCGGTGAAGATAAGTGCTTGCCAAAACTGTTTTATACTTTTTGTCTTTGACAACATAAAGATTGATATTATCAAAGATATTATACTTTTCCGCTGATATCATAGCTGACATTCCTTTCAAAACATATCTTTTAAGCATATATATTTTATTATATCCAATTTTTATCATATAATCAAGTGTTTTTTGCTATTTAAAAACAGGATCTACTTGTCGAAATACACAAAACAAAAGTAGATATTTTATGATATTTTACTGAATTTTTGTTACGAAAGTTCTGTTTTATTGACAAATTGTGTAAACATCACTATAATCTTTATAGTATTAAACTTAGGAAAGAGGTAACCCTATGGAGATTACAGGAATCAAAATCAAAAAATTAGCTACAGATAACAAAATGAAAGCTATTGCTTCAATCACAATTGATGATTGCTTTGCTATTCATGACATAAAGGTTATCGAAAACGAAGATAAAGTTTTTGTGGCTATGCCGAACAAGAGACTAAAAGACGGCACTTTTAAAGATGTTGCTCACCCTATCAATTTTGAAACAAGAGCAAACATTGAAAAAATCATTATTGATGCTTACAACAATGCAGAGATCGAAGAATAATAATCTTTAATGTTTTAACCTCCGAAGACCAATAGTCTTTCGGGGGTTTTTTATTTTATATAAAATTACACTTTTTTGTTCGCGTGAATAGATGTTACTGAAATTTGGCGCGCGACATGGGTGCAGGCTCAGCCTGCTTTTTTACCGTATAGGAAACTTCGTTTCTATACAGTAAAAACTTTGATTAATATTGCCGTGCAAAATTTTTTGAAAAGCCTGCTGCTTTTCAAAAATGCACATGGCTTAAGAAAAGCGATTATAGCTCCGCACTTCCGCCAAAGGCGGTGCGGCGAAGCCGCTTTTCTTATTGTGTAATTATACCAAATGTGTAATTTATTATTGTAATATTACCTATTTTGGTATATAATAAAATGGTATATAATGAAAAATTTGTTTTTTTGTAAACAATATTTTAATGTTGCTATGGAAAGAATAAAAACTTTTGTTGAATCGCTTAAAAGTGAAAGGACAGATTAAAATGAGCTTTAACATTGTACTTGTGGAGCCTGAAATCCCGCAGAACACAGGCAATATTGCAAGAACCTGTGCTGCAACAGGAGCAAGGCTGCATCTTGTTAAGCCTATGGGTTTTGAAATTGACGATAAAAAATTAAAACGAGCCGGACTTGATTACTGGCATTTACTTGATATTACATATTATGAAAATATTGATGACTTTTTTGAAAAAAATAAGGAAGGTAATTTTTACTTTGCGTCAACAAAATCACTATACCGCCACTCCGATGTTGAATTTAAAGACGGTGATTACATTCTTTTTGGAAAAGAAACCAAGGGGCTTGACGAAAAGCTTTTAAAAGAAAACAAAGAAAAGTGCATAAGGATACCAATGATAGAGGGTGCAAGAAGCCTTAATCTTTCTAACTCGGTGGCAATTGTTATATATGAGGCTTTAAGACAAAATGATTATTTAAACCTTGAAACAAAGGGAAGCTTAACTAAATATGAATGGTAACGGAGGTAAATATGAAACCTGTAAAAATTATAACTGACACAGCTTCAGACATATCGCTGCAGGAAGCAGAAAAATATGGCATTCATTTATTGCCAACTCATCTTATTTTTGGCGACGAAGAATATCTGGACAGATTTGAAATCTCACCACAGGAATTTTATGAAAAGCTTGAGAGTTGCAAATTTTATCCAAAAACTGCACAGGTTACAATTCAGGAGCACACCGATGCTTTTATGAAATATGCAGATGATTATACTATTGTGCATATACCTGTGTCTGTTAGTGCAAGTGGAACGTATCAGTCTGCCAGACTTGCAAGAACAAATGTTCTTGACGAAAAAGAAGATGCCCAAATATACATTTTCGAAAACTATCAGATCTCTTACGGATATGGTTTATGGGTTATTGAAGCTGCAAAAATGTCACAGGAAGGCAAGAGTGCAGAAGAAATATTAGAAATGCTTGACAAAAAAATCAACAATGTTGGCGTTCTTTTTTCTGTGTCAACTCTTGATTATTTGCAAAAAGGCGGAAGAATTAGTCCTACATCTAAGCTTATTGCAAATGTGCTTGATATATCTCCCATTTTAGCTGTTGAGGGAGGCCTTGTTGTAAGCAAAGAAAAAGTAAGAGGTTCAAAGAAGCTTATATCCAAGATTGCTCAGATGGTAAAAGAAGATGCTCTTGACGATCCAAACCAGAAAATTTATGTGCTTCACGGCAACGCACCTGAAACAGCTCAAAAATTAATTGACAAAATTAAAGAATGTACCGATTTTATTAATTTTGAAATTGCCTGTATTGGTCCTTGCATTGGAATACATGCAGGGCCGGGTGCTTTTGGGGTTATTTACCAAAAGAAAAACTAACAGAATAATTATCTTAATATTGATAAAAATATAACAATCTTACAATATAATGTAATATTTGCAAAAAATGCTTGCAATGGAACTAAAAATACTATACAATTATAATGTTATTTTGTATATTAAAAATTTATATATGAGGTGATTTTAATGAACAAAAAATCTATCGAAGACATTCAGGTTGCCGGAAAGAAAGTCCTTGTAAGATGCGACTTTAACGTGCCACTTGATGAAAACAGAAACATTACAGACGAAACAAGAATCGACGGTGCTCTTCCCACAATCAAATATCTTATCCAAAACGGTGCAAAAGTTATTCTTTGCTCACACATGGGAAAACCAAAAGGCGAACCCAAGCCCGAACTTTCACTTAATCCCGTTGCTAAAAAACTTTCTGAAAAACTCGGAAAAGAAATTGTTTTTGCAAAAGATGACAATGTTGTTGGTGAAAATGCAAAAAAAGCAGTTGCTGAAATGAAAGACGGCGATGTTGTTCTTTTAGAAAATACAAGATACAGAGCTGAAGAAACCAAAAATGTTGATGAATTCAGCAAGGAGCTTGCTTCCTTAGCAGATATATTTGTTAACGACGCTTTCGGTACAGCTCATAGAGCACACTGCTCAAATGTTGGTGTTACAAAATATATTGATACTGCAGTTTGCGGTTATCTTATTCAGAAAGAAATTGAATTTTTAGGAAATGCTGTTAATAACCCTGTTAGACCTTGTGTTGCAATACTCGGTGGATCAAAGGTATCTTCTAAAATTTCTGTTATCAATAACCTTCTTGACAAAGTTGATACTCTCATTATCGGCGGCGGTATGGCTTACACATTTATGAAGGCTATGGGCTATGAAGTTGGTAAATCACTTTTAGAAGCAGATTACCTTGACTATGCAAAAGAAATGATGGAAAAAGCCGAAAGCAAAGGTGTTAAACTCCTTATTCCCGTTGACACAGTTGTAGCCCAGGAATTTTCGAATGATGCTCCTCATAAAACAGTTATAAGAGGTGGCATTGAAGCAGACTGGGAAGGCCTTGATATTGGCGAAGAAACAATTAAGCTTTATGTTGATGCTGTTAAAGATGCTAAAACCGTTGTTTGGAACGGACCTATGGGTGTGTTTGAAATGCCTACATTTGCTAAAGGTACAAATGCAATAGCAAAAGCTCTTTCTGAAATTGATGCTACAACAATTATTGGTGGCGGCGACAGTGTTGCTGCTGTTAACCAGGCAGGACTGGGTGATAAAATGAGCCACATTTCAACAGGTGGCGGTGCATCACTTGAATTCCTCGAAGGAAAAGATCTTCCTGGCATAGTTGCTTTAAACGATAAATAATATTTGATATAAAGAGAAAAGTATCGTTAAAACGATATTTTTCTCTTTATATATGATAATTGAAAGGATATAATAAAAAATGAGACAAACAGTAGTTGCAGGAAACTGGAAAATGAATAAAACCCCCGCACAAACAACCGAATTAATAAACGAACTTAAGCCACTTGTTGCAGAAAGCAAAAACAAGTGTATTGTTTGTGTTCCATTTACATCACTTGCAAATGCAATTGAGGCTACCAAAGGCTCAAATATTGAAGTTGGTGCACAGAATATGTATTTTGAAGAAAGCGGTGCTTACACTGGCGAAATTGCACCTGATATGCTTTGCGAAATGGGTGTTAAATATGTTATTATAGGACATTCCGAAAGAAGACAGTATTTCGCTGAAACAGATGAAACCGTGAACAAGAAGGTTATTAAAGCTTTTGAACATGGTCTCACCCCTATTATTTGTGTTGGTGAATCTTTAGAGCAAAGAGAACAGGGAATCACAGTTGAACTTTGCAGTATGCAAACAAAAATTGCACTCAAATCTCTTAGTGCAGATCAGGTTAAGAAATGCATTATTGCTTATGAACCAATCTGGGCTATTGGAACAGGAAAAACTGCTACAACAGACCAAGCAGAAGAAGTTTGCAAAGCAATAAGAGAAACTGTTGAAGAAGTTTTTGGTAAAGATGCTGCAAATGAAATTATTATTCAGTATGGCGGAAGCGTTAATGCAGGAAACTCTAAAGAACTTTTTGAGAAAGAAAATATTGATGGCGGTTTAGTTGGCGGTGCAAGCCTTAAAGCAGCTGATTTTTCTGTTATTGTTAACAGCTAATAATAAATAAGAGAGGAAATAGACATGAGTAAAAAACCTGTGTTACTTGCTATTCTTGACGGATATGGCAAAAGCGAAATCCATGAGGGAAATGCTATTTTTACCGCCAATACATCAAGAATGGACGAAATATTAAATAATAATCCCAATACTGTTATTCATGCAAGCGGACTTGACGTTGGTCTTCCTGAAGGACAGATGGGTAATTCAGAGGTTGGACATACAAATAT
This sequence comes from Clostridia bacterium, assembly GCA_017629325.1. Classification (GTDB taxonomy): domain Bacteria; phylum Bacillota; class Clostridia; order UMGS1810; family UMGS1810; genus RGIG1828. The sequence goes on from JAGBXL010000080.1 coordinate 21,788, forward strand.
TGGTGCAGGAAGAATAGTTTATCAGGAGCTTACAAGAATCACTAAATCTATTAAAGACGGTGATTTCTTTGAAAACGAAGTTTTAAATGCTGCTTGTGATAACTGCATTAAAAATAATTCTGATCTTCATATTATGGGCCTTCTTTCCGATGGCGGTGTTCACAGCCATATTGAGCATCTTTATGCAATTATAGAACTTGCAAAAAGAAAAAATGTTGAGAATGTTTACGTGCACTGCTTCCTCGACGGAAGAGATGTATCCCCCACAAGCGGTTCTTCCTTTGCAAAAGCTCTTGTTGAAAAAATAAGAGATTTAGGCAAGGGACAGATTGCAACCGTTATTGGCAGATACTATGCAATGGACAGAGACAGCCGTTGGGAAAGAGTTTCAAAAGCTTATGATGCTATTGTAAATGGTGTTGGGCAGTATTCAGAAAGTGCTGTTACAGCTATTGAAAATTCATATAATAATGATGTTACAGATGAATTTGTTGTTCCAACAGTTATTACAACAGATGGTAAACCCAATGGAAAACTTAAAGAAAATGACAGTGTTGTTTTCTTTAACTTCCGTCCTGACCGTGCAAGAGAAATAACAAGAACTATTGTTGACGAAGAATTTTCAGGCTTTGAGCGTAAATTCTTCAAAACATATTATGTGTGTATGACACAGTATGATGCAAGCATGCCAAATGTCCATGTAGCATTTAAACCCCAGACTCTTGTTAATACTCTTGGTGAAACAATCAGCAAACTCGGTCTTAAACAACTTAGAATTGCTGAAACCGAGAAATACGCCCATGTTACATTCTTCTTTAACGGTGGTGTTGAAACAGTTTACGAAGGCGAAGACAGAATCCTTGTTTCTTCACCAAAAGTTGCAACCTATGATATGCAGCCCGAAATGAGTGCTTATGAGGTAACAGACAAGCTTTTGGAAGCACTAAATACTGATAAATATGATGTTGTTATTTTAAACTTTGCAAACTGCGATATGGTTGGACACACCGGCGATATGGAAGCTGCAGTTAAAGCTGTTGAAGCTGTTGATGAGTGTATTGGCAAGGTTTATGACAAGGTTATGGAAAAGAATGGTGTTATTCTTATAACTGCCGACCACGGAAATGCTGAACAGATGGTTGATCCATCAGACAAATCCGTATTTACTGCACACACAACAAATGTTGTTCCACTTGTTGTTGCAGGGTTAGGTGATATTAAGCTTGAAACCGGAAGACTTGCCGACCTGGCTCCAACTATGCTCGACATTATGAATGTGGATATTC
>JAGBXL010000081.1 GCA_017629325.1 Clostridia bacterium
GCGGTTGAATATCTTCCAGGTCAGTTTGACCAGAGAGCCGATTCCGCATCACAGTGTATTCAGCTTATGAGTCAGGCAAACCGTCCCACAGTTAAATCTGCAAAGGTTTATATTTTAAATGGTGATATCACAGAGGCAGATGTTCAGGCAATTAAAAAATATGTTATAAACCCTGTGGATAGCCGCCTTGCAACTCTCGACACCTACAAAACATTAGCCGCAGAAACAATAGTTCCCGAGCCCGTTAAGGTTGTTGAAGGCTTTATAAAAATGACAGATGATGAGCTTGCCGACTTTATAAATGCAAACGGCTTGGCTATGGATATAGACGATATTAAATTCTGCCGCGAATATTTCGCATCAGAAAAACGCGATCCCACCATAACCGAAATTAAAATGATAGACACATACTGGTCCGACCATTGCCGTCATACCACATTCTTAACAACTATCGACCAGGCAAGCTTTGAAGATGATTTTGTTAAAGAAGCCTACGACCGCTACACAAAGGTCAGAGCAGAATTAAAACGCACAAAGCCTGTTAACCTTATGGATATTGCCACAATGGCGGTTAGATACTTAAAATCCACAGGCGATTTAGCCAAACTTGATGAATCTGAAGAAATCAATGCCTGCACAGTTAAAATAGATGTTGATGTGGAGGGCAAAAAAGAAAAATGGCTTCTTCTTTTTAAGAACGAAACCCATAACCACCCCACAGAAATTGAGCCATTTGGCGGTGCGGCAACCTGTATTGGCGGTGCAATCCGCGATCCACTCTCTGGCAGAGCCTATGTTTATCAGGCAATGAGAGTAACAGGTGCGGCAGATCCACTTAAACCTATTTCCGAAACTATCCCCGGTAAACTTCCTCAGCGTAAAATAGTAACCACAGCAGCAAATGGATATAGCTCCTACGGTAACCAGATAGGCCTTGCAACAGGTATTGTTGATGAACTCTATCACGACGGTTATGCTGCAAAGCGTCTTGAAATAGGTGCAGTTGTTGGTGCAGCACCCCAGGAAAATGTTCGCCGCGAAGTTCCAAGCCCTGGCGATGTTGTTATTCTTTTGGGCGGCAGAACAGGAAGAGACGGCTGCGGCGGTGCAACAGGTTCTTCTAAATCTCACAGCACAGAATCCTTAGAAAATTGCGGAGCAGAAGTTCAGAAAGGTAATGCACCCGAAGAAAGAAAACTTCAAAGACTTTTCAGAAACAAAGAAGCTTCAACTCTTATTAAGCGTTGTAACGACTTTGGTGCAGGCGGTGTGTCTGTTGCAATAGGTGAACTTGCCGACGGCTTAAAGATTAACCTTAATGCAGTTCCTAAAAAATACGAAGGTCTCGACGGAACAGAGCTTGCCATAAGTGAATCACAAGAAAGAATGGCGGTTGTTGTTGAGCCAAAAGATGTAGAGAAGTTTATTGAGCTTGCATCTTCCGAAAACTTAGAGGCAACAATTGTTGCTGAGGTAACAAAAGAGCCTCGCCTTGTTATGAATCACGACGGCAGACAGATTGTAGATTTGTCCCGTGAATTCTTAAATTCAAACGGTGCTGAAAAACACATCACAATAACCGTTGAAAAAGCACAGGATTTTGCAAAAAAAGTTTCCGGCAGCTTTAGTGAAAATATTCTTTCTCTTGCTTCCGACCTTAATGTTTGCTCCAAAAAGGGCCTGAGCGAACGCTTCGATTCCACCATCGGTGCAGGCTCCGTGTATATGCCATTTGGCGGCAAATATCAGCTCACACCTGCACAGGCAATGGCTGCAAAAATTCCTCTTGAGACCAAGGAAACCGACACCTGCTCTGTTATGAGCTGGGGCTACAACCCTTATATAATGGAAAAGAGCCCATATCATGGTGCATATTTAGCAGTTGTTGAATCAATTGCAAAGCTTGTTTCCACAGGCGCTCCTCTTGATGATTGCTATCTCACCTTCCAGGAATACTTCAAAAAACCTCTCCGCGATCCAAAGCGTTGGGGTCAGCCCATGGGTGCACTTTTAGGTGCATTCGATGCACAGCTCGACTTTGTTAAGGCATCAATCGGCGGTAAGGACTCAATGAGTGGAAGCTTTGAAGATATCGATGTTCCGCCCACACTCGTTTCCTTTGCAATAACAGTTGCCGATGCCAAAAAGCTTATTTCACCCGAATTTAAAAAGGCAGGCTCAAAGGTTGTTCTTTTAAAACCTGATTTAACAAAACTCGGTCTTCCCGAAAAAGAAAGCCAGAAAAACCTATTTGCTCTTATAAATAAGCTTGCCCAAGATGGCACAATCATTTCGGCATACACACCAGGCTTTGGCGGTGTGGCAGAAGCTGTAATGAAAATGGCGTTTGGTAACCGCATTGGCTTTAAATTTGCCGAAGGAGTTTCAAAAGAAGAAATCTTTGGCTACAACTACGGTGCTTTTGTTTTAGAGGTAGCAAAAGATATTGAAGGTGCAGTTATCTTAGGTGAAACTACCGAAGAATATGCTCTTTGCTATGGCGATGAAAAGGTTAGCCTAACTGATACAGAAAAAGCATACTGCGATAAGCTTGAAAGTGTGTTCCCTGTTAAAGCAAAGGCTGAGGAACCAAAGGTTGAAACCTTTAAATTTGCTTGTGAAAACAGAGTTGCTCCTGCAATCAAGGTAGCAAAGCCAAAAGTTTTAATTCCTGTATTCCCGGGCACAAACTGTGAATTCGACACAGCAAAGCGTCTTTTAAAAGCCGGTGCAGACCCCGAAATAATGGTTATCAATAACCTCACACAATCGGGTGTTGCCCAGTCGGTGGAAAAATTTGCATCTCTTGTTGAAAAATCACAGATAATCTTTATCCCCGGCGGTTTCTCCGGCGGTGATGAGCCCGATGGTTCAGGTAAATTCATCACAGCATTCTTAAGAAACCCCCGCATAAAAGATGCAGTTAATAATCTTCTTAAAAACCGCGATGGCTTAATGGCAGGTATCTGTAACGGCTTCCAGGCAATTATAAAGCTTGGTCTTGTGCCAAATGGTGAAATTGTTGATACCGACGAAAATTCACCCACACTTACCTTCAATACCATTGCCCGCCATCAGTCTATGATAGTTCGCACAGTTATTGCCTCCAACAAATCCCCCTGGCTTGCAAAAACCAAGGTAGGTGAGGTTTATAATGTGCCAATCTCTCATGGTGAAGGCAGATTCCTCTGCAGCGAAGAAACTGCAAGATTGCTTGCCGCAAATGGTCAGGTTGCAACACAGTATGCCGACCTTTCAGGCAATGCAACAATGGATATTGCCCATAACCCCAACGGCTCAATCCTTGCCATAGAGGGTATCACATCACCCGACGGCAGAGTGTTTGGTAAAATGGGACACTCCGAAAGAATTGGAGATAACCTCTATATCAATGTTGAAGGTAAATACGATATGCAGATGTTTGAAGCTGCTGTTGATTATTACAACATTTAATTTTAAACTGTATGATAATAAAAACCCTTTCGCACTATTTGTGTGCGAAAGGGTTTTGTGTATTATATATAAATAGGAAGAAACCCGACAAAAACTTTTTGTTTCTGTCGGGTTTTGAGTTATTAATTCTAAAACTTGAAATCAATACCGCTCTGCTTCATTATCGCGTTTGCGGTGTGGCGTGATTTTATTTTTGTGTCAACTGTTATGTGCCTTTTGGATATAGGGCTATACCATATATCGTGGTCGCCCTTTCCGTGCCTTATAAACACACAATTGTTTTTTGATAGCATTTGTCTTACCTTTTTCTCAAATTCTGCCATTATAGTGCTATCCTTTCCTGCCTTTTTGAAACAAAAGTAAGTATTGGTGATTTGGCAGTGTCATTATTTAATTCAATAAGTTCGGGTGCTGCATAACGAACTCTTTCTAAAAGAGCATCAAATGAGCCTGATTCAAGAATAAGCCCCGGAATATCGTCGCTTTGTGCTATCCATACGCATGCATCGTTATCCCATGTTAAGTTTATAATATATTCCATGATTTTTCCTCCCATCTTACTTGCAGGAATTCTTCGATATTATACCTATATATATAGTATATACTGATTGGAAGAAAAAAGTCAACAATAAAATTCGTTGTTAATATTCACCATTATTTACCTTTTATTTTCTATGTTTTTTCAGTTCTTTTTTTCTCAAAATGCCTTGACATTATTATAAAAAAATTATACAATATATCAGGTATTGAATTTTTTAAATGAGGTGATTTTATGGCAGTTAAATACATTTTTGTAACAGGCGGTGTTGTATCCGGTTTAGGAAAGGGTATTACTGCGGCATCACTTGGCAGACTTCTGAAAGCTCGTGGCTATAAGGTTACTATGCAGAAATTCGATCCATATCTTAATGTTGACCCGGCTAATATGAGCCCCCTCCAGCACGGTGAGGTTTTTGTTACTGAAGATGGCGGTGAGGCAGATTTAGACCTTGGTCATTACGAAAGATTTATCGATGAAAATCTTAATATAGATTCCGATGTTACCTCCGGCGGCATATACTGGTCGTTATTAACCAGAGAGCGTCAGGGAGCATTTGGCGGCGGCACAGTTCAGGTTATTCCTCATGTAACCAATGAAATTAAAAGCAAAATCTTTTCAGTAGGTGCCCAAAGCGGTGCAGATATTGTTATAACTGAAATCGGCGGCACAGTAGGTGATATGGAGGGCCTTCCTTATATCGAAGCAATCCGTCAGGTTTCAACCGATGTAGGCAAAGAAAACTGCCTTTATATTCATGTTACATTGGTTCCTTATTTAAGTATGTCGGGCGAACAGAAAAGTAAACCCACCCAGCATAGCGTAAAAGAGCTTCTTGGCTTTGGTATTCAGTCTGACGTTGTTGTTTGCAGAAGCGAAATTCCCTTAAGCGATGAATTCAAATCAAAAACGGCTCTCTTTTGTAATCTTCGTCCCGATGCTGTTATAGAAAACTTAGATGCTTCCATTCTCTATGAGGTTCCTCTTATGCTTGAAGAAGCAGGTCTTGGCAGAGTTGCCTGCGAAAAGCTTGGCTTAACCAAAGAAGAACCCGACCTTACCGAATGGAAAGATATGGTATATAGAGCAACCCACCTTTCAAAATCTGTTAAGGTTGGTTTGGTTGGAAAATATGTTGCACTTTTCGATGCATACCTTAGTGTTGTTGAGGCATTAAAACACGCCGGAATAGAAAATGACACAGATATTGAAATAAAATGGATAGATTCTGAAAACTTAAGCGAAGATAATTTAGAGGCAAATCTTTCCGATTGCAATGCAATTATTGTTCCTGCAGGCTACGGCGAAAGAGGAACAGAGGGTATGGTTCTGGCAAGCGGATATGCAAGGAGAAATAATGTTCCTTTCTTTGGAATTGGCATGGGTATGCAGATGGCTGCAGTTGAGTTTGCAAGAAATGTTTTAGGCTTAGCAGATGCATTTAGCACAGAACAGAAAGAAGATGCTAAAAACCCTGTTGTAAATATTATTCCGGAATGTAAAATTTCAGATGGTGCAGTTGCGCCTATGCGTCTTGGTGGAAAAGAAATAAATATCCAAAAGGGCAGTAGGGCATATACTATATATAATGAAGAAACTATTTCCGAACGCCACCGCCACCGTTATCAGATAAATAAAGAGTATATTTCTGAATTTGAAAAAGCAGGTCTTAAATTAAGCGGCATAGCTGCAGATGGTGTTGCAGAAATAATAGAAATTCCAGATCACAAATGGTTTGTGGGCACACAGTATAATCCGGAATTTAAATCCCGCCCCAACCGTGCACACCCCTTATTTGCAGATTTTGTAAAAACAATAGTAGAATAAAACAAAACGCTTGCGGTTTTGCACCAAACTTATTCACTATTCCTTATTACCTTTTACTTGTTTTTCAGGGTTATATCAAAAATGTAACATAGTTTACTCTATCTTTACATTTTTGTTACAACAATAAATACCGCATTGACGA
>JAGBXL010000005.1 GCA_017629325.1 Clostridia bacterium
AAGTGCATATTTCAATGATGATTACCCCCTTAGCCTTAATCACAAAGCATATCAAGAAAGCAAAGTGCACTGCAGCTTTCTATAGCTGCAACAGCTCTTGGAACTATGCAGGCATCATGTCTGCCTTTTAAAAGAAGCTCTTCATTTTCCATTGTTTCAAGATTAACTGTTTGCTGAGGCTTGAATATGGATGGTGTGGGTTTAATGGCTACCCTGAAAACAACAGGCATACCATTTGTTATTCCGCCCAAAATCCCGCCATTATTATTGGAAAGAGTTTTTATTTTTTCGCCATCGGTTGCATACATATCATTTGCACTGCTTCCACGAAGCTTTGTTATGTCAAAGCCGCAACCAAACTCAACTCCCTTTACAGCCGGTATGCTATAGAGAAGCTCGGAAAGTCTGCTTTCAACAGAGCCAAAAAACGGACTTCCTATTCCTGCCGGAGCATTGTAGATTGCACATTCAATTACTCCACCCACAGAGTCGCCATCTTCTTTTGCTTCGCTTATTACTGAAAACATTTTTTCTTTTATGGCATCATCTATAACTGGAAAAGCTTCGTCAAACAGTCTGTTTGAAAGTTCGCTGTCATATTCCTGGGGCATTTGTTTATCTGACACAACATTTCCTATGCTTTTTATGTGAGCTGATATTTTTATTCCATAATCTTCAAGATACTGCTTGGCAACTGCTCCCGCAAAGCAAAGAGGTGCAGTTATTCTTCCCGAAAAATGTCCGCCGCCTTTATAGTCGTTAAAGCCATTATGCTTAATGCACGCCGGATAATCGGCATGGCCCGGTCTTGGCAGCATATTAAGATTGGGATAGTCTTTTGAATTATGCTCACCATTACGAATAGAAAAAGCAAGAGGAGAACCATTGGTCACTCCGTCTGTTACACCGGACAATATTTCATATAAATCTGCTTCGTTTCTGTTTGTGGAATAAAAGGCTCTGTGATTGCGGCGTTTCATTTCAACATCTATCTTTTGAAAATCAAGCTTTTTACCTGCTTTAATTGACGACAACACTCCGCCTATAGCAACACCATGAGATTCGCCGAATATTGAAAACTGAATGTTTTTCCCCCATACTCCGCTCATTAGCCTTATCCTCCCTGATGAATAAAATAATGTATAATTATACAACTTTTTTTATTTTTTGTCAATGAGTGCAAATTGAAAAAAGGTGCAAAAAATCATTTGCGACTTTTTGCACCTTTGAATTGAGAATACTAATCCTGAAGAGGAGTTTCTTCACCAAGAATAATTGATATATCTGCGTATTTACCATTTCTGTATACTTTTATTTTAAGCTTATCTCCGGGAGATTTTTTGTTTTTAATTTCGTTAATATCGTCTACTGTTTCGATTGGTTCTCCTTCGCACTCAACGATAATATCTCCCACTTTAACGCCTGACATATATGCAGGTCCGCTTGGTGTCATACTCACAACATAAACACCAACCTTTAAATTATATGCCTTGGCATCCTCTTTTGTAACAGCTCTGCCACCTATACCGATTACAGGTCTGCCCTTAACATATCCGCTTGTCATCAAATCCTGAATGATTGGTTTGGCTTCGTCTATTGGAATTGCAAAGCCAAGCCCCTCTAAGGTTGTGGATGAAATTTTGGCTGTGTTGATACCAATTAGATAGCCATATTCATCCACAAGAGCACCGCCTGAATTACCGGGGTTAATGGCGGCATC
>JAGBXL010000082.1 GCA_017629325.1 Clostridia bacterium
GAAAAGCTTATATAGGCCTGAGTGAGTACATCTTTTTTTGCAATAGATAGGTCAAAGGGGATATTACTTTCATCAATGAGCCATTTTCTTTCAATTTCGCAATTAACAGGCATTAAATTTCAACTCCCAAAAACTTTTTGGCTAAAATACCAACTATAAATGATACAACTGCAACACCAATGCTTATGGCTGCCATTTCAAAAAAGCGTGATTTAAATTTTTCTCCCTGTGCAACCGAGGTGTAGTAGGTAAACAGAGCAATAATTAAAATAACAACTCCGAGCATGCAGGCAAGGGCAGTTATGTAGCTATTAAAAATAAGATACGGTGCAATAAGAAGCACAACTGTTATTAAATAGGCAATGCCTGTGTAGGTGCACGATTTTAATGCATCGCTTCTTCCTTCGGAGCGTGCAGCTAAAAATTCGCTCGATGCCATTGAAAATGTTGCCGAAATTCCTATAATAAGCCCCGAAAGAGCAACAAGGCTTGATTTTTGCAGAGCAAAGGTGAAGCCTGCAAGAGACCCTGTTAATTCAACAAGTGCATCGTTCATTCCAAGAACCATACTGCCTATATACTTAAGCCTTTCTTCATCGAGCATTTCTAAAAGAAGCTCTTCGTGTTTTTCTTCATCTTCTCTTATTTTAACGCTTTCGGGAATTTCTTTTTGTAAATATTCGTATTCACTCTGGGCGTTTTCTTCACCGTTTTCCATAAGCTTAACCGCAAAGGTGAAGCCTAAAGTTTTTGCAATCCATTTGAATTTCAAAATTTTTGCCCTTTGGGGTTTCATTTCTATCCCTGTGTAGCTTTTCCAGATTTCATAGTGGCTTCTTTCTTCGGCGGCTAATCGCAAAAGAGTTTGCTTGTTTTCTTCACCTTTGGCAAATTTTGAAATTTCTTCGTAAATGTAGCTTTCGGTGAGTTCGTTTTGCTGCATTTTTTTAATTATAGATATTGATTTTTCAGATATATTTTTTTCATTTGCTCCGTTCATGGGATCACCTCTTGGAAAAGTTTAACATATTTTTGTTATAAGTGCAATAATGTAAGTTGGAAAATGTAAAATTATGCATGAATAATCCAAAACAAAAAATCCTATCTTTCGACAGGATTTTTGTTTTGGAAGAGCCAAGTGGTTTAGATGCATTCTAATTATTGTTTTTCTTTGCGGTATTAATTGATGAAATTAACACTCTTTTAATTTCAAGACAATCTTTAAGTAAAGAATCTCCTTCTTCATTTGTAAGTAATTCTGACTTGATAAGCAATCTTAACCAATACTCTGTTTCGGCTGTTTCTTTTAAAGAAATATGTAATTTTGAAATAAAATCAGCTTTACTTTGTCCATAATTGGCTTCGTTAATATTTGCACCAATACTCGTGCCACTTCTTACTATTTGTTTAGATATGATAGTCTCTTTTTTATCCTTAACTAAATATCTTTGTAAATTTATAATTCTCGCAGCAAAATCTATTGATTTATCAATTAAAATATTCTCTTTCATTTTCTTCACCAAAATTATTATACCATTATA
>JAGBXL010000006.1 GCA_017629325.1 Clostridia bacterium
AGTTGGTGTTATTTTCCCCATATTATCCCGTAACCGTTTTGCAATCTGCTTAAGAGGTATTGCAAGAGGAAGCAAAAAAGTTGTTTTAATGCTCAGCTATCCTTCTGATGAAGTAGGTAATGAATTAGTAAGCATCGACAAACTCGATGAAGCAGGGGTTAATCCTTATTCCGACGTTTTAACACTCGAAAAATACCGCTATCTTTTCGGTGTTAATACTCATGAATTCACAGGTGTTGACTATGTAGACTACTATGCAGGCATAATCCGTGAAGAAGGTGCAGAGGTTGAAATAATATTTGCAAATCAGGCAAAAGAAATTCTTGCCTACACCGACTGTGTTTTAACATGCGATATTCACACCCGTGCCCGCACAAAGAGAATTCTTAAAAATGCAGGTGCAAAAGTTGTTTGCGGCTTAGATGATATTCTTAATTCATCAATAAATGGTAGCGGTTATAACGAAAGCTACGGTCTTTTAGGTTCAAATAAATCAACCGAAGATAAAATTAAGCTTTTCCCAAGAGAATGTAAACCCCTTGTTTTAGATATTCAGGAAAGAGTATTAAAGGCAACTGGTAAACACGTTGAAGTTATGGTGTATGGCGACGGTGCCTTCAAAGATCCTCAGGGCAAAATCTGGGAGCTTGCCGACCCAGTTGTTTCTCCTGCATTTACTGATGGTCTTATCGGCACACCAAACGAATTAAAGCTCAAATATCTTGCTGATAATGATTATAGTAATCTTTCAGGTGAAGAACTTAAAAAAGCTATTTCCGAAAGTATCCGTGCAAAAGGCGATAACCTTGTTGGTAATATGGCATCTCAGGGCACAACTCCCCGTCAGCTTACCGACCTTATCGGTTCACTCTGTGATTTAACAAGTGGCTCTGGTGATAAAGGAACACCTGTTGTTCTTGTTCAGGGTTACTTTGATAACTATACAAATTAAGAATTAACAAAATAACAAAAGAGCATTTCCAAGCGGAAATGCTCTTTTGTGTTGTGTTTTATTAATATAATTCAATAAACCTGCTCATAATCTCAATAGATTTTTTTGATGTTTCTTTAACAAATGTGCCAAAGTCAACCTCGTCGCCACCATCGGATATAACTCTTAAAATTCCAAATTTAACATCGTTCACATAACAAACATGTGCAATGCTTGCACCTTCCATTTCGCAGGCTATGGCGTTAAAGTTTTTGGTTATTCTGCTTTTTGCTTCATCACCCGATACAAACACATCACCGCTTGCAATTGTGCCAAGCATGTATTTTTCATTTTTGCAAACCTTTTTAAGTGTTTCAACTGCATGGGAATCACACTCAAAATATATCTTGTCAAGTCCGTCTATCATACCAACAGGAGAGCCTAAAGGCGATGTGTCAAAATCGTGCTGAACGCAGTCCTTTGCAATTGCCACATCATATATCCCAAGTTCCTTTGTAAGCGAGCCTGCCACACCCGAATTTATAATAACTTCAGGACTAAATTCAAGTATCATAGCCTGGGCACAAAGAGCAGAATTAACTTTCCCAGGGTTGCACTTTGCGCAAACAACATCTTTGCCATTAAGCTTACCCCAAACAAATTCAATTCCGCTTATGATTTTTGTCTTTTTATCGCAAATTAAATTTTTTAATCCTTGTGTTTCAGAATCCATTGCACCAATAATACCAATCATTTGTTATTCTTCCTTTCAAATTAAATCTAATGATATAGTAAATCAAAGGCAAAATTTTGTCAATAAAATATACAAAAAAGAATTTGTATAAATTTGTCAAAGGGTATTGTTAAATTTTACTTTATTTGATATAATATATTTTAACTATAAATGATATAGAGGTGGTAGTTTTGGGTATTTTCGAAAAAATATTCGGAACATACAGTTCCAGAGAAATAAAACGCATAATGCCATTAGTAAAAAAGATTAACGATTTAGAGCCTGAAATTGAGGTTCTTTCAAATAGTGAACTTCGCTTAAAAACAGATGAATTTAGAAATCGTCTTTCCTCGGGCGAAACTTTAGATGATATCCTTCCCGAAGCATTTGCTGTTGTAAGAGAAGCATCAAAAAGAGTTTTGGGTATGCGTCATTTCGATGTGCAGCTAATAGGCGGCATAGTTCTTCATCAGGGCAGAATTGCCGAAATGAAAACAGGTGAGGGTAAAACCCTTGTTGCAACCCTTCCTTGCTATCTTAATGCAATTGAAGGCAAGGGTGTTCATGTTGTAACAGTCAACGACTATCTTGCAAAAAGAGATAGCGAGCAAATGGGTAAAATCCATAGGTTTTTAGGGCTTACAGTTGGTCTTATAACCCATGAAAAAACCTCAGAAGAAAGAAAAGAAGCATATAGTGCCGATATAACCTATGGAACAAACAATGAGTTTGGTTTTGACTATTTAAGAGATAATATGGCAATCCACAAAGACGAGGTTGTGCAGTGCAAAGGTCATAACTTTGTTGTTGTCGATGAAGTGGATTCAATTCTTATCGACGAAGCAAGAACTCCTCTTATAATATCGGGCATGGGCGAAAAATCCACAGAGCTTTATACTGTTGCCGATAATTTTGCCAAAAAGCTTAAACAATTAAAAATTGTTGAATCCGATGATAAGCAGAATAATGACGATGTTGATGCCGATTATATTGTAGATGAAAAGGCAAACACAGCCACCTTAACTGCCAGAGGTGTTAAAAAGGCAGAAGAAGCATTTAATGTTGAAAACCTTTCCGACCCCGAAAATATAACTCTTCTTCACCACATAAATCAGGCAATAAAAGCCCACGGCATAATGCATAGAGATATCGACTACGTTGTTAAAGACGGCGAAGTTATAATTGTAGATGAATTCACAGGCAGACTAATGCACGGCAGAAGATATAACGACGGTCTTCATCAGGCAATCGAAGCCAAAGAGCATGTAACAGTTGCCCGTGAAAGCAAAACTCTTGCCACAATAACATTCCAGAACTTCTTCAGGCTTTATTCAAAGCTCTCGGGTATGACAGGTACTGCCGAAACGGAGCAGCTTGAATTTAATTCAATTTATAATCTCGATGTTATTGTTATTCCAACAAATATGCCGATGATTCGTAAAGATCACCCCGATGCAATATATAAAACAGAATTAGCTAAATTCAGTGCAATAGTAAAGCAAATTGCTCTTTGTCATAAAAAAGGTCAGCCTGTTCTGGTTGGTACAGTAACAATCGAAAAATCCGAAATCTTAAGTAGCATCTTAAAGAAAAATGGCATAAAGCATGAAGTCTTAAATGCCAAATATCACGAAAAAGAAGCAGAAATAATCGCCCAGGCTGGTAAAAAAGGTGCAGTTACAATTGCCACCAATATGGCGGGCAGAGGTACCGATATTATGCTTGGCGGTAACGCCGATTTTCTTGCCAAAAAAGAACTCGAAAAGCTAGGTTATAGCGAAGAGATGATTCTTGAATCAACCGGATTTTCCGAAACAGACGATGAAGAAATAATAGATGCCCGCGCAAAATATGCCGAGCTTAATGAAAAATTCAAAAAAGAAATTCAGTCTGAAAGAGAAGAAGTAATAGAGGCAGGCGGTCTTTTTATTATAGGTACAGAAAGACACGAATCCCGCCGAATAGATAATCAGCTTCGCGGTAGATCTGGTCGTCAGGGCGATATCGGTGAATCAAGATTCTATCTTTCTTTAGACGATGACCTTTTAAGAAAATTTGGCTCACAAAGATTAAGAACAATTGTAGATACAGCCGGTATGAGCGATGAAGATGCCCTTGAGGCTTCAATGCTTTCCGCCGCCATTGAAAGAGCACAGAAAACAGTTGAAGGCAACAACTTTAAAGCCCGTAAAAATGTCCTTGAATATGATGATGTTATGAATGTTCAAAGAAAAGTTATCTACGGCGAAAGAAACCGCGTTCTCGATGGTAACGATTTCAAAGCAAACTACCAAAAGCAAATAGAAGGCTTTATTTCACGAAATGTAGATGAGTATATAGCTGGCGAAGAATTCCCCGAAAACTGGAATCTTAAAGGTCTTATTGAATATATGGAACAGTTCTTTGTGCCCAAAGGCGAAATTTCTTATTCAAAAGATGAAATTGATGACCTAACCAAAGAAGCTCTTATAGAAGATTTAACCGAGATTGCTTTCAGGGAGTATGCAAAAAAAGAAGAGGAATTTGGCTCGGAACAGCTTAGAGAAATAGAAAGAGTAATTCTTTTAAGAGTTGTAGATTCAAAATGGATGGATCATATTGACGATATGGATAGACTTCGTCAGGGTATTGGTCTTAGAGCATACGCACAGCGTGATCCTATTATTGAATATAAAGAAGAAGGCTATATCATGTATGAAGCAATGCTTCAGGCAATTGCCGAAGATATGATAAGAATTCTCTTTAGCATAAAACCCGAAACAACCATCGAACGCAAGCAGGTTGCAACCCCCACATCAACATCGGGCGGAAGTGAAGATTCATCTTCTTCAAAAACATTTGTAAGAAAATCTGCCAAAATAGGCAGAAACGTTCCTTGCCGCTGCGGTTCAGGACTCAACTACAAAAAATGCTGCGGCAGATAAAGGAGCGAT
>JAGBXL010000083.1 GCA_017629325.1 Clostridia bacterium
AGTGATTTCTTAAAAAGATTACAGACTGCAGGTGTGAAAATGTGTGTTGCAACTGTGACGGACAAACCTATTGTAGAAGATATTCTGAAGCGTTTGAATGTGCGAGAATACTTTTCTGAAATATTTACTTGTTCTGAAGTCGGATATAACAAAGAAACACCTGAAATTTATAGACAAGCTCTAAAGCATCTTGAAACTGAAAAAACTGAAACGGTAGTATTTGAAGATGTTCTTCACGCACTTACAACTGCTAAAGATGATGGGTTCAAAGTTGCGGCAGTTTATGATGCACACGAACCAAAACAAGAGGAAATGAAAGAAATTTCAGATTATTACATAATGGATTTTGGAAGCTTCTGCTTTACGACCGAAATGAAAACGGCATTAACTATTGCCGGTAGTGATTCAAGTGGTGGTGCAGGTGTTCAGGCAGATATTAAAACTATGACAATGAATGGTGTTTATGCTATGAGTGCCATTACTGCTCTTACTGCTCAAAATACACTTGGAGTAAGAGCAATTTTAGAGGTGGCGCCTGATTTTCTCAAGGAACAACTTGATGCAATATTTGAAGATATATTCCCTGATAGTGTGAAAATTGGTATGGTATCATCAAGCGAGCTTATAAATGTAATTGCCGATAGACTTAAATACTATAACGCTAAAAACATTGTTGTAGATCCCGTAATGGTAGCAACAAGCGGTTCGGCTCTTATAAAGACAGATGCTATAAAAACATTAGTTGAAAAACTTTTACCCATTGCAACTGTTGTGACACCTAATATTCCCGAAGCAGAAATCTTATCTGATATGAAAATTAATAACAAGGAAGATATGATTAAGGCGGCAAAGTATGTCGGCGAAAGCTATGGATGTAGCGTTCTGTTAAAAGGCGGTCATAGCATAAATGATGCAAATGACCTTTTATACGAAAACGGCAATTTTGTATGGTTCGATGGAAAAAGAATTGATAATCCGAACACACACGGGACAGGATGCACTCTTTCAAGTGCCATTGCATCAAATCTTGCAAAGGGACTTAGCCTTGCGGAGTCAGCAAAAAAAGCAAAAGAATATATATCGGATGCACTTGCTGAAGGTCTTGACTTAGGTAACGGCTCAGGGCCTATGAAGCATAATTTTGGATTGTTGACAAAATACGGAAAAGCAAAACAATAGAAGTTTGGTTTAAGGGTAGGGATATAAAATCCTTGCCCTTTTTGTTTTACTACGTCAAACGAAAAACTCGCTATTTGCGAAAAAACATCTTGATAACGATAAAAACATGTGAAGAATTTAAGCATTATTGATCTTTATGGCAACATTTTGGCAACAAAATATTGAAAAACCAATAGAATTATGGTAATGTATAGAATATAACCACTACGAAACACGGTTTATTAACTAATTCAGTTGAGGTTACAAAACAATGAGCGAGTGGGAATAATATTATAAAGATTTTAAATGGCTTGAAATCAAACGATTTCAAGCCATTTTTTTCTTTTTTATTTATCTGTTGTTTCATTTTCTTTCACAATATCAGGTGTTTCAAAAGGATTATAAGCTTCAAGAGTTTCTCCGTTAAATACCTTTTCAAATTCTTCGCGTGAAAGCTTTTCATTTTCAATAAGAGCGTTTGCAACATTATTTAATTTATCAATGTTTTCATTTAAAAGCTCAATGCATCTTTTATATTGATTTTCAATAATCTCGGTAACTTCCGCATCTATTTTGGCAGATACATTTTCGCTTAAATTTTTAGACTGCACAAAATCTCTGCCTATAAACACTTCGTCGTTTTGAGAACCGTAGCACACAGGACCGAGTGTATCGCTCATACCATATTTTGTAACCATTTGTCTGGCAGCTTTAGATGCTCTTTCAATATCGTTTGATGCACCTGTAGATATATCATCAAGAGTAATCTTCTCGGCAGCTCTTCCGCCAAGAAGAACTGCTATGCTGTCAAGAATTTCGCCTTTTGTTGTGTATGATTTATCCTCAGAGGGCAAATTCATTGTATATCCTCCGGCTCTGCCACGGGGGATAATTGATATCTGATGAACAGGGTCCTGGCTTGGCAAAAGCTTTGAAATAACAGCATGACCGGCTTCGTGGAATGCAGTTAATTTCTTTTCTTTTTCGTTCATTACCCTTGTCTTTTTTTCTGTGCCCACAACAACTTTTATCATTGCATTTTCAATTTCTTCCATACCTATTGTTCTTAAATTATATCGGGCTGCAAGAAGTGCGGCTTCGTTTAAGAGGTTTGCAAGGTCAGCTCCGGTAAAGCCGGCAGTTGTTCTTGCAACAATTCCAAGGTCAACCGATGGGTCTAGAACTTTGTTTCTTGCATGAACCTTTAAAATTGCTTCTCTGCCTTTCATATCGGGCACATCAACAACAACCTGTCTGTCGAATCTACCCGGTCTTAAAAGGGCGTTATCAAGAATGTCAGGTCTGTTTGTTGCAGCAATAACAATAACACCCTGGTTAACTTCAAATCCGTCCATTTCAACAAGAAGCTGGTTTAAAGTTTGCTCTCTTTCGTCGTGTCCGCCGCCAAGGCCAGCTCCACGCTGTCTGCCAACGGCATCGATTTCATCAATAAACACAATGCTCGGTGCGGCTTTTTTTGCTTGTTCAAAAAGGTCTCTGACCCTTGATGCACCAACACCAACAAACATTTCAACAAAATCAGAACCGCTTATTGAAAAGAAAGGTACTTTTGCCTCTCCCGCAACGGCTTTTGCCAAAAGGGTTTTACCTGTTCCCGGAGGTCCTACAAGAAGAACACCTCTGGGTATTTTTGCACCAAGAGCATGAAATTTCTGAGGTGCTTTTAAAAACTCAACAATTTCTTCGAGTTCTTCTTTTTCAGCATCGGCACCTGCAACGTCGTTAAATGTAACATTGGTTTTTCCATGTTCATGAATCTTGGCTTTACTTTTACCAAAATTCATTGTGTTTCTTCCGGAGCCGCCTGATTGCCTGAACATCATAAGGGTAAAGCTAATCATAATAATTATAATTATAAATGTTGGCAGCATTGAAAGCCACCATGGAAAGCTTTCGGGCTTGGGAGTGGATATAGTCAGCTCATTTTTTTCAACCTGCTGTTTTATACTTTCTCCTGCATGGTCATAGAGCATACTAAGGCTTGGAATATAGCATTTTTTCAGTTCATCTGTATCTTTCATAACAACCGTAACTGTGCCTTCAGCATATTGAATTGATTTAATGTTTGAATTCTGTATTTCCGACACTAAATCAGAAAAAACAATATTTTTTGTTTCTGTTGCCGAATTCATAAAATAGTATGCACCAAAAAGCACAATGATAAGTACTATCCAGAATCCGTAGCTTTTAATAAATTTGTTCAAGTTTATGCCTCCTCTTATTTATATAAATGTTCACTTAAAACGCCAACATAAGGAAGATTTCTGTATTTTTGAGCATAATCAAGCCCATAGCCAACAATAAAATAATCGTCCTCCATTGTAAATCCAACATAATCTGCTGAAATATTTTGTTTTCTTCTTGCAGGTTTATCAATAAATGCTGCAATTTTAACAGATGCAGGATTTTTGGATTTAATATATTCAACTAAATTATATAATGTAAATCCCGTGTCGAGAATATCTTCAACAACAATAACATCTTTACCCTCAATACTACTGGTTAAGTCTTTTTTTATAACAAAATTTCCTGAGGTTTCTGTTGAATTTTCATATGTAGATACCTGCATAAAATCTATGTAGCTTGTAAGCGAAACATTTCTCACAAGATCAGAAACAAACATAAATGCACCGGTAAGAACAGAAACAAATATAACTTCTTTTCCTTCGTAATCTTTTGCAATTTCTTCTCCAAGCCTTTTTACCTCTTGTGTAATCTGCTCGTTTGAATACAAAATTTTTTCGCATACATTTTGATTAGACATAATATTATTTCTCCTTTGTGATTTGGAATTTAATTATATTTTTGGTGTTTTCGCTTACCTTGTATAAATCAGAAATTCGGTAGGGGACAACGCAAACAATGTTTTCGCCGTCAACTATTATAGGCACTTCATCTCTTTTATATGAGGGGATTTTTTGCTCAATAAAATATTTTTTAAGTTTCTTCTGTGTTTTCATTCCATAGGGAATAAATTTATCACCATCAAGCCTACTTCTTAATATCAAATTTTTATTTTCAAGCTTGTCGGCATCAATATATAAACAATCGCTATCTTCGGAATAATATTTATCACAATAAAAACTTGTAAGAAATATGCCTGGTAAATACTCTAGCTTTTCACCAACAGTATAGTTGTATTCAAAGCCGGATTGTTTATTCGTTTCATTCATAAAAACAATTTTGTCAAACGATACAGATACCTTTACGCCGCCGGGCATATCATAAGTCCGCCCTGAAATACCGGCATTTGTTATAATTTCCAGGTGAGAAGAAGATATTCCTTCGCAATTTCCTTTAAGCATTTCAAACGCATATCTTATTATTCGGTATTTCACACAAATGTGCTCTTTATCAAATATATTCTTATTAACGCTAACACTATTATCCTCGGCACATACACAATTTAGGTTTTGCACATAAGTGTTAATAAAATCATCGTCGTTTCTTAAGTTAAGAGTGTTAGAATATATTGTTTGAATAACCGATGGATTTATTTCTTGCATATTTTTTAGAATTAAATTTCTGATTTTATTTCTTGTATATAAATCTGTTAAATTTGTGCTGTCTGTGCAATAGCTTTTCCCTTTTTGTTTTAAATACTTTTCAATTTCATCTCTCGATATTTCAATAATAGGGCGGATTATGCTGTCATTTACAGGTTTTATACCGCCAAGCCCATTTAACGAAGCACCTCTTATCATATTATAAATAACTGTTTCAACACTGTCATTCATATTATGTGCAACAGCAATTTTATTGATGTTGTTTTTGAAGCAAATTTCTTTAAAAAATTTATATCTCTCATTCCTGCCCGCTGTTTCTTCTGAAATCTTATTTTCGAGAGAGATTTGGAGGATATTAACCGCTTTGCAAAATAGAGGAATGTTTTTCTTTTTACAGAAATCTCTCACAAAATTTTCGTCGTTTAAAGCTTCATCACCGCGAATACCGTGATTGAGATGTGCAGCATAAATATCAAAATTTATATGTTTTTTTATTTCAATTAGCGAAAGCATGAGGAATAGGGAATCAGCACCGCCCGAAAAACCAACAAGTACCTTGTCGCCGTTTTTTATCATATCATATTTAATAATTGTGCCATACACCTTTTCTGTAAGCATGCTATTATTAACTCTCCTTAACGATTTGGTTCCAGATTAGTAAATCGTGTAAATTCTCCACGCCAGCCAAGCTCAATTGTGCCAACACTGCCGTTACGGAATTTTGCTATTATACATTCAGAAATATTTTGCTTCTCAGATCCCGGGTTATAATAATCGTCTCTGTATAAAAACATAACCATATCTGCGTCTTGCTCAATTGAACCTGAATCCCTGAGGTCGCTGAGCATCGGTCTGTGGTCTGTTCTTTGCTCGGGAGCACGGCTAAGCTGTGATAAACATATAACAGGAACATTTAATTCTTTTGCCATAATCTTTAAAAGTCGGCTGTTTTCGCCAACTTCATTCTGGCGGCTCTCTCTTGAATTACCCTGTATTAACTGCAGATAATCTATAACAACGAGCCCAAGCTGACCTTTGAGCTTTAATCTTCTGCATTTTGCTTTGATTTCTGAAACAGTAATACCTGCTGTATCATCAATGTAAATAGGAGCCTGCGAAAGCTCGTTTATAGATGATGCAAGCTTTGCCATATCTTCATGATCAAGCTCTGCAAGCTTCATTTTTTCGTTAGAAATATATGCCTCCGAACAGAGTATTCTGTTTGTAAGCTGTTCTTTACTCATTTCCAAACTAAAAACTGCAACCGGCACATTTCCCCTTAAGGCCGCATTTGTTGCAATATTTAGTGCAAAGCTTGTTTTACCCATTGCAGGTCTTGCAGCAATGAGTATTAAATCGGTAGGCTGAAAGCCCGTTGTTTTATTGTCAAGAAGTTTAAAGCCGCTGGGCACACCGGTTATTTTGCGTTTATTCTGAAACATTTCTTCATAGTTTGCAAGATTTTCAGCAAGAACTTCTTTTATGTGAGTAAGGTCATTGGTGGTTTTGTTCTGCAAAATATCATATATTTTGCTCTCTGCAATGCCTAAAATAACAGATATGTCGTCTTTTTGTTCATAGCATATTGATGCTATATCGCCGCCTGCGTTTATAAGCTTACGAAGGACTGCTTTGTCCTTAATAATCTTAATATGATATTTAAGGTTTGAGGTTGTTGAAACCATAAGTCTTATTTTAGTTAAATATTCAATACCGCCAACAACATCAAAATTCATACCAAGCTGACTTTTTAATGTGATAAAATCAATAGGCTCTGCACGGTTTGAAATATCAAGCATTGCAGCATATATCAAACGGTTACGCTCAAAATAAAACTCATCAGTTTTTAAACTGCTCACTATATCTGCCATACAATTATTATCAAATATTATTGTTCCCAAAACATATTGCTCTGCTTCAAGATTGCATGGCATACTGTTTAAATTATCTGTGGCCACAAGGCATTTCTCCTTTATTCACTAATAACATTAACTGTAAGCTTACCTGTTATACCGGGATATAATTTAATGTCAACAGTGCACACACCAACATTTTTAATTCCGTCAGGCAAAACAAATTTCTTTTTATCAATATCAATCTTAAAGTCGTTTTTTAATTTGGCAGCTATTTCCTTGCTGGTTATTGAGCCAAAGAGCTTTCCATTATCTCCGCCTTTGGCAGAAATTGTGAGCTTAATATCTTTAAGACTTTCTTCTAAAGCTTTGGCATGTTCAATTTCCTGCTGTTTTTTAAACTCCTGAGAGTCTTTTTTTCCTTTGTAATCATTTAAGTTTGCAGCGGTAGCTTCTATTGCATATCCTTTTGGAATAAGGAAATTTTTTGCATAACCATCGCTGATGTTCTTTTCTTCACCTGTTTTTCCTTGTCCTTTAAGGTCTTTAATAAATATAACTTTCATAATTAAATCCTCCATTTATTCTAAATATTCATCTATAATTGTTTTTAATTTATCCACAACTTCTTCAACTGTTGAATCTGATATTTGAGCACCGGCAATAGTCATATGACCGCCGCCGCCGAGTTTTTCTGTTATAAGCTGCACATTAATATCGCCAAACGATCTTGCACTTATAATTATGTTTTTACCCATATCGCAAACAACAAATGATGATGTTATATCTGTTATATTAAGAAGCTCGTCTGCCGCCTGTGCAACAATTGTTTGCATATCATTATCATTTTTTGTGCATGTTGCAATGGCAACCTTGCCTTTATATGTTGAGGCATTTTCAATAATAGCCCATTTTTTTACAAAGGCGTTAAGGTCTATCTGGAAAAGCTTTTTAACTTCTATTGTATCAACACCCATTCGTTTTAAATATGATGCCGCTTCAAATGTTCTCACTCCGGTTTTAAATGTGAAGTTCTTTGTATCCATAAATATTCCGGCATACATTGCTTCTGCCTCTGCTTTTTCTAATTTCACATTATCAACATACTGCAGAATTTCTGTTATAAGTTCACTTGCCGATGATGCATAAGGCTCATGGTATGTTAAGAGCGAATTCTGAATAAAATCTGTGCTCTTTCTGTGATGGTCAATAACAATAATCTTTTTGCTCACATCAAGCAGGGCAGGTTCTTCAACCAGCGAACATTTTTGTGTGTCAACAACAAAGAGCAGAGTATCGGGTGTAATAAATTCGTTTGCATAAGCTTTGCTAACGAATATATCATCAAAACTTGTTTGATATTTTTCTATAAATCTTTCAACTGTCTGGTTATAGGTATCCATAAGGATTTTTGCATTCTTGCCAAG
Organism: Clostridia bacterium; assembly: GCA_017629325.1. Taxonomy (GTDB): domain Bacteria; phylum Bacillota; class Clostridia; order UMGS1810; family UMGS1810; genus RGIG1828. The sequence continues at coordinate 7,966 of JAGBXL010000083.1, forward strand.
TGATTTTATTATTGAATAAAGCCCGAGTGCAGAGCCCAAAACATCAACATCTGCATATTTGTGTCCCATAATTATAATCTGCTGGGATTCAGCAATCATTTCTTTTATTGCCTGAGACACAACTCTTGCTTTAACTCTGGTTCTCTTTTCAAATTCTTTTGTTTTGCCGCCGTAAAATTTAAACTGCTCGCTATCTTTTATAACAACCTGGTCGCCTCCGCGGCCAAGTGCCATATCAAGTGCCGAATAGGCAAAGTTGTCATTTTGTGCAAGGTTATCGCCGTCGGTACCAATGCCAACGCTGAGGGTTGGTGCAACTTTGTTTCCTAAAAATATTGTTTTAAAACTTTCGGCAAAAGAAAAATTATTTGCAATAAGCTTATCAAGCTGTGCTTTCTGTATATAAAATAAAAACCTATCTTTTTCGTATTTTTTGATTATACCATTTGTTTGGTGTGCAAGCTTATTAAGATTATCTTCAATAGCAGCCGTAAGCATTGGCTTATCGGCAACAGGTGTACTTTGCATAACATCATCAAAATTGTCTATAACAATTATGCAACTTACAAAGGCTTCCTGATAATGTTTTTGCGATAAAATATCGTATTCGGTGTTGTCATACCAGTAAAGAGCAATATAATAGTTTTCTTCGTTGGTTTTTGAACTCGATGTATTGATGATATTACCAAGAACACGGTATGAACGGCTGTTGTGGGTTGTTTTATACACTAGTTTTGCTTCGTTTTCGGCATCTTCGTTTTTAAAAGAATTAATGTCGAAATTTTTTATATAATCTGTTATGGGTAATTTATACACATCGTTTGCCTGGGCAAGCTTCATAAATGCTTCATTACTCCACATAATAATACCGTCTCTTTTAATAATGGTAATCGGAATCGCAGAATGGGTGAGTGCATTATACGCCTCATCATCAACCTTTATATCAAGCTTCTTTATATATTTATAAAGTTTACTTTGCTTTCTGTATTTATTTGTTAAATAAAATACAATAAGTATTAAAAACAAAGAAAATTCAATAAGTGCAGCTTTATAATCATATAGAAAAGTTATAGTTGTAAACACAAAAATAATCCATAAATAGTAGCTTACATTTTGAGATATCATTCTTAAAAAACGTTTGATATCATTCACGGTTTTAACCTCCGTTTCAAAAAAATTCTAATATAAAATTATAATTAAATTATTATAACACTAAATTGAAAAATTTACAAGTTAAATAAAGCATTTTATAAAGATTTTTGAGTGAATAAAAACACTTGGTTTGCAAATAATATATTCGGAGATGATAATATGATAGATAAACTGGCACTAATAGTAGTTATAATCGGTGCAATTAACTGGGCATTTATTGGGCTTTTCGGAATTGACCTTGTTGCAACACTTTTTGGCGGACAGCTTTCAATTGCATCAAGAGTAATATATACTCTTGTTGGTGTGGCAGGTCTTTGGTCTATTTCAATACTTTTTAAACGCCTTGTTCCAATGAACGACTAATACTTGATATAAAAAACACTATACACAGTTATAGTGTTTTTTATATTGATTTTTTACATGGAAAATGTTAAAATGTATAAAAAAGGAGTGATAAAAATATGTATCATATAAAAAATATTAACGATCCTCAAAAAGAAATAATCACAATAACAGATTATTGCAACACCGGCAACGATTATAAACCAAGAGTGGATTTTAATCTTACATACAGCGATAAGGGGTTTCACATTCATTTTGATGTTTTTGAAACAAACCCAAGAGCAACATTTACAGAAAATTTCTCACCCGTGTGTGAAGATAGCTGCGTAGAATGGTTTGTTAATTTCAACCCCGATATCACTAGCAGATATTTTAATTTTGAAGTAAATTCCAACGGTGCTATGGACCTTTCCTTCAGATTAAGCCGTGATGAATATGTAAATACCACAAATGACGATATAAAATCGCTAGGCATAGTTACAAAAATAAATGAAGATGTTTGGACAGTTGACTACACAGTTCCATTTGAATTTATTAAAAAATACATAGAAAACTATGAATTTAAAATTGGCACAGTTTTAAAAGGCAATGTTTATAAATGTGGCGACAATACCGAATTTGAACACTATGGCTGCTGGGGAATGGTAGATAGAGATGCTCCCGATTTCCACACTCCGCAATATTTTAAAGAAATGATAATAGAATAATAAAACAAAACCGCACAAAATTTTAAAAATTGGTGCGGTTTTATTTTATTCTTTGCTGAATTTTATTTCATTCTTCCTTATTGCAACGCTTTCCACTAGTCCTATTGCCATCATATTTGCAATCATCGATGAACCGCCGTAGCTAAAAAAGGGAAGTGGAATACCCGTAACAGGCATAAGCCCGATGCACATTCCTATATTTTCAAATATGTGTGCCAAAAACATGCACGAAACACCAATGCATATATAAGAGCCAAACTTACTGTTTGCTTCTTTTGCAACATAAATGCATCTTATAACCAAGCCAAAAAGCATAAGTGCAACAAGCACACTTCCAATAATTCCAAATTCTTCGCCTATAACAGAGTATATAAAATCTGTGTGTTTAACAGGCAGAAAGCCAAGCTGCGTTTGTGTTCCCTGACCAAAGCCTTTTCCTGTTATCCCGCCCGAGCCAATTGCTATTTTTGACTGCATAACATGATATCCCGTGCCAAGCGGGTCGGATTCAGGATTTAAAAGAACTCTTATTCTGTTTTTCTGGTATTCCTGCAAAAAGAAATGCCATACCAAAGGAACAAATGCCACAACAAGAGCAAAAG
>JAGBXL010000084.1 GCA_017629325.1 Clostridia bacterium
CAGCGAAGGCAAAAAAATGGGCAAAACCCAAAGCGGTGCTCTCTGGCTTGACCCCGAAAAAACATCACCTTATGATTTCTATCAGTATTGGGTTAATGTTGACGATGCCGATGTTATAAAATGCTTAAAGCTTCTTACCTTCCTTCCCCTTGAAGAAATTGAAAAGATGGCAGAATATAAAGATGCCGAAATAAATAAAGCAAAAAGAGTTCTTGCTTATGAGGTAACAAAGCTCGTTCACGGCGAGGAAGAAGCAAATAAGGTTAAAGCTGCTGCCGAGGCAGTGTTTGGCGGTGGTATGAATTCTGCCGATATGCCCACAACCGAAATTGAAAAAGCAGAGCTTACAGATGGCATGTCAATACTCGATATCCTTGTTAAAGCCTCACTTGCATCTTCAAAGGGCGAAGCAAGAAGACTCGTTCAGCAGGGCGGAGTTAGCTTAAACGGTGAAAAGGTAACAGATATTGCCTTTATGCTTACCGATGCAAACTTTGAAAACAATGAAGCAACAATCAAAAAAGGTAAAAAAGTATTCCACAGAATAGTTTTAAAATAAATGGAGGACAACCATGAAATATCAAAGCACAAGAAATAATAAAATATCAGTTGATTCTGCACTCGCCATAAAACGCGGCATATCTCCAGAGGGGGGACTTTATGTTCCTGAATCTATTCCTGCAGTATCGCTTGGATGTATAAAAGAATTATCCCAAATGAAATATACTAAGAGAGCATCAAAAGTTCTTGGTATGTTTTTAACCGATTTCACAAAAGAAGAATTAGATGAGTGTGCTTTGGCGGCTTATGCAAAAGAAAAATTTGAATCCGAAAACACAGCCCCTCTTCATCATTTGTCCGAAACCGCATCAGTTCTTGAACTCTGGCACGGACCAACCTGTGCATTCAAAGATATGGCTCTTCAAATATTGCCGCACCTTTTAACAAATTCAATCCGTAAAACAGGTGAGAATCACGAGGTTGTTATTTTAGTTGCCACATCGGGCGACACAGGTAAAGCGGCCCTGGAGGGCTTTAAAGATGTTAAGGGCACAAAAATTCAGGTGTTCTATCCTGTAGATGGTGTATCCCAGATTCAAAAGCTCCAAATGACAACCCAGGAAGGCTCAAATGTTTGTGTTTGTGCAGTAAAAGGTAATTTCGATGATGCACAAACAGGCGTTAAAAAAATCTTCACCAATGAAGAATATAAAAAAGAACTCGCCCAGAGAGGCTATGTTTTATCCTCTGCAAATTCTATTAACTGGGGCAGACTCGCACCGCAGATTGTGTATTATTTTTCTGCATATTGCGATATGCTAAATTCCGGCAAAATTTCTCTTGGTGATAAAATAAACATTGTTGTTCCAACAGGTAATTTTGGCAATATTCTTGCCGCTTTCTATGCAAAAGAAATGGGGCTGCCTGTAAATAAGCTTATCTGTGCATCAAACAGCAATAATGTTTTAACAGATTTTATCACTACCGGTACATATAATAGAAACCGCAGCTTCCACACAACAATTTCACCCTCAATGGATATTCTTATTTCAAGTAATCTTGAAAGACTTTTATATCATCTTTCGGATTCTAACGATGAGCTAATAGCTTCCTATATGGCAAGCCTTAACGAAACAGGAAAATACACTGTTTCCGATGATATATTAAATAAAATCAAAGAAGTTTTTGTTGCAGGCTACTGCAGCGATGAAAACACAGTGAAAACTATTGCCGAAACATTTAAAAAATATAATTATGTTATCGACACACACACCTCGGTTGCAGTTAATGTTTACGAAAATTATCTTAATGAAACAGGCGATAAAACACCAACCGTAATTGC
>JAGBXL010000085.1 GCA_017629325.1 Clostridia bacterium
AAACTTTTGCCGTGTGCGGCTTTGTATCCGAGCTAACATCTAGAAAAACAAAATCAGGTAAATTTATTACTTCCTTTACTCTTTCCGATTATTCAGGAGCTGCAAAGGTGATTGCATTTGATGTTGTTTTTTCAAAATACCGTCATATAATTGCAAATGGCTCGCTTATAGCGGCAAATGTGAGTTTAAATGCAAAAGAAGACGAAAGCGGATGTGAAATGCTTCTTGTGAGTGCTTTGAGATTAAGCGAGCTGGCTGTGTCTGTGAAAAATACTCTATATGTAAAAGTGCCTGATGACGAAAGTTTTAATAAAACAAAAGAAATTTGTGCACAATATAAAGGAAATGGTAGCCTTTGTATATACCACGAGGGAAAATCACAGCTTTTGAAATCTGATTCATCCCGCGGAATAAATTTGTGCAGTGAACTTTTTAACAATTTATGTAGCCTACTTGGCAGAGAAAATGTAAAGATAAAATAAAAGTTGCAATGATGCCATAAAAAAGCTTGATTTTTGTCATAAAATGGTATATATTATATAGTGAATTTACAAGGAAAATTTAATTATTTAATTAACATACCCTGGAGGCAATAATTATGGAAATTAAAAAAATCGGCGTATTAACAAGCGGTGGCGACGCACCCGGTATGAATGCTGCAGTTCGTTCTGTTGTAAGATGCGGTCTTGCAAACGGATTTGAAATGGTTGGTGTTGAAAGAGGCTACCACGGTCTTTTAAGAAAAGAATTTGTAGAGCTTTCAGCCCGCAGTGTTAGTAATTTTATTCAGCGCGGCGGCACAGTTCTTCAAACAGCCCGCAGCAAAGAATTCCCCACACCTGAAGGAATTAAAAAAGGTGTTGCAAATGCAAAAGAAATCGGCATTGATGCAATGGTTGTTATAGGTGGCGACGGCTCTTTCAGAGGAGCACAGAAGCTCACAGAAAATGGTCTCCCAACAATTGGTATTCCTGCAACAATAGATAACGATATTTCCTGCACAGACTATACCCTTGGTTTTGACACAGCAATGAACATTGCTATGGACTGTGTAGATAAATTAAGAGACACCTGCACAAGCCATGAAAGATGTGCAATTGTTGAAGTAATGGGCAGAGGTGCCGGCTATATAGCTTTAGAGGTTGGTATTGCAACAGGTGCCGAAATGGTTCTTATTCCTGAAAAAGATTTAGGCACATCAAGAAGCGATTTAATCGACCGCATTGTAAATAAGCTTGAAGAGGGCAGAAAAGTGGGCAAAAAGCACCATATTATTATTGTTGCTGAAGGCATTGAAGGTTCATCTGAAATGGCAAAGGTTGTTGAACAAAGAACAGGTATCGAAACAAGAGCCACAATCCTTGGCCACATTCAAAGAGGCGGAGCACCCACAGTACGCGACCGTGTTATTGCCGCACAGATGGGTATGAAAGCTATTGAGCTTTTAAAACAGGGCAAATCAAACAGAGTTGTTATTATGAAAGCAGACCGCATTGAAGATGTAGATATCAATGAAGGTTTAGCAATGACAAAAACCATCTCCGAAGATGACTATGCTCTTGTAAATATTCTTTCAAAATAAATTAGGTTAATATTTAGCCCCTTTAAAAAGGATATCAAAACTTTTTAAAGGGGTTTTGTTTAAATCTTTTATAAGTATTGCAAAATAAGGGGAGTTGTGTTATAATTATAGTCGTATATGTGCTTATTGCTTCAGGTATATTTTTTACATATTTTTCTAAACTGATTGCCGGAGCAATATTAAGAAGATAAAAGAGAACCAAATGATGCGGATAATGCGTTTATTAAGCTTATTGGCTTTGTGTGCACACTTGCCGCCGCAATAACGATACTAATCTAGAAGGGATAAGATTATGAGTAACAAAGAACTTGCTAAAACCTATAATCCTGCAGAGGTAGAAGACAGAATCTATCAGGATTGGGTAGAAAATGAATATTTTAAAGCTGTTCCCAACAGTTCAAAGGAGCCATTTACCATTGTAATTCCTCCTCCGAATGTAACAGGTCAGCTTCACATGGGCCATGCTCTTGATGAAACACTTCAGGATATTTTAATCAGATATAAAAGAATGAGTGGCTATAATGCTCTCTGGATTCCGGGCACCGACCACGCCGGAATTGCAACACAGATAAAGGTTGAGGAGATGCTTCGCAAAGAAGAGGGCCTTACTCGTTATGATTTAGGCAGAGAAAAGTTTTTAGAGCGTGTGTGGGACTGGAAAAAGCAGTATGGCTCACGCATTATAAATCAGCTTAAAAAATTAGGTTCTTCTTGCGATTGGTCAAGAGAACGCTTCACAATGGACGAAGGCTGCTCAAAAGCAGTTAAAGAGGTTTTTGTAAGCCTTTATAATAAAGGCCTTATCTATCAGGGAAGCCGCATTATTAACTGGTGTCCTCATTGTATCACAGCTCTTTCCGATGCAGAGGTTGAACACAAAGAGCAAGCAGGCCATTTCTGGCATATTAAATACCCTGTTAAAGATAGCAACGATTTCGTTGTTATTGCAACAACACGCCCTGAAACTCTCTTTGGCGATACTGCAGTAGCAGTTAACCCCGAAGATGAAAGATATAAAGATATCATAGGCAAAACTCTTCTTCTTCCTTTAACAGATAGAGAAATCCCCGTTATTGCCGATGAATATGTTGATAAAGAATTTGGTACAGGCTGTGTTAAAATTACTCCTGCTCACGACCCCAACGACTTTGAAGTTGGTTTAAGACATAATTTAGAGCAGATAAAAGTTTTAAATGACGATGCCACAATGAATTCCTATGCGGGTAAATACGAAGGCTTAGACCGCTACGAATGCAGAAAAGCTATGATAGAAGACCTCGATAAAATGGGGCTTTTAGTTAAAATAGAAGACCATTCCCACAATGTTGGTGAATGTTACCGCTGCGGAACAACAGTTGAACCTATTATTTCTAAACAGTGGTTTGTTAAAATGAAACCATTGGCAAAACCTGCCATAGACGCAGTTAAAAACGGCGATACAGAGTTTGTTCCCACACACTTTGAAAAGGTTTATTATCATTGGCTCGAAAATATCCGCGATTGGTGTATTTCCCGTCAGCTCTGGTGGGGACACAGAATTCCTGCTTTCTACTGCGACGATTGCGGCGAAATGGTTGTTACCAAAGAGGAATCGGCAGTATGTCCAAAATGCGGCAAACAGATGCGTCAGGACCCCGATACTCTTGACACATGGTTCTCATCTGCTCTCTGGCCTTTCTCAACTCTTGGCTGGCCCGAGGAAACAGAAGACTATAAATATTTCTACCCCACAAGCGTTCTTGTAACAGGCTACGATATCATTCCTTTCTGGGTAATGAGAATGATGTTCTCAGCACTGGAGCAAACAGGCGAGGTTCCCTTTAAGCATGTGTTTATTCACGGTCTTGTAAGAGATAGCCAGGGCAGAAAAATGAGTAAGTCTTTAGGTAATGGTATTGACCCCTTAGAGATTATTTCAACCTATGGTGCCGATGCGTTAAGATTTACTTTAGCAACAGGCAACTCACCCGGAAACGATATGCGTTTCTACACAGAAAGAGTTGAAGCAAGCCGTAACTTTGCAAATAAAATCTGGAATGCTTCAAGATTTTTACTTATGAATCTTGATATAGATAATATCGAGCTTCCTAAACAAGAAGACTTAAAGCTTGAAGATAAATGGATACTTTCAAAATTCAACTCTCTCACAAAAGAAGTTACCGATAACCTCGATAAATTTGAGCTGGGTGTTGCTGTATCTAAGCTCTATGATTTTATTTGGGATAACTACTGCGACTGGTATATTGAGCTTGTTAAACCCCGTCTTTATGAAAAAGAAGGCAGCGATAAGGAAACTGCACAGAAGGTATTAAGCTTTGTTTTAGTTGGCTCATTAAAGCTTCTTCACCCATTTATGCCATTTATCACCGAAGAAATCTTCTCAAAGCTTCCAACAGGTGAAAAGAGCATAATGATAAGTGCATGGCCCAAATATAATGAGGCTCTTAATTTTGCAGACAGCGAAAAACAGATGCAAATTATAATGGACGCTATCCGCAGTGTAAGAAACATTCGTTCACAGATGAATGTTGTTCCTTCCAAAAAAGCAAAGCTTATAATTGTTGCCGAAGATACATCTGTGTTTGAAAATTCATCAAGCTACTTTGAAAAGCTTGCATCTGCTTCCGAAACAGTTATCACATCTGTTAAAGATGGAATAGATGATAATGCAGTTAATGTTGTTGTTGAAGGTGCAACTATTTATATTCCTCTCGACGATTTAGTTGACCGCGAAAAAGAAATTGAGCGCTTAGAAAAAGAACTCAAAACCTTAGAGGCAGAAATTAAAAGGGTAGAGGGCAAGCTTTCTAACGAAGGCTTTGTTAAAAAAGCTCCTGCCAAGGTTATTGAAGAAGAAAAGAAAAAAGGCGAAAAATATGCAAAAATGCTTGCAGAGGTTAAAGAATCGCTTAGCAAGCTGAAATAAGGTGAATATATGCTAAATACAGAGGAAAAATGTATTGAGTATATTCATTCGTTATCAAAATTCGGGAAAAAATCGGGTCTTTCCAACACAGAGGAAATTTTAAATAGGCTCGGTAATCCTCACAAAAAGCTAAAGTTTATTCATATTGCAGGCACCAATGGAAAAGGTTCAACCTCCAATATGATAGAAAACATATTAATAAGCCATAATTATAAGGTGGGGTATTATACCTCACCTTATATTGAATTTTTTAACGAAAGAATATGCATTAACAACCAAACCATATCTGCTGATGACCTTGTTCTTTACACAAACCGCGTGGCAGAAGTTTTAGATGGAATAACACCAATAGAATTTGAATTTATAACCTGTCTTGCAATGCTTTATTTTTATGAGCAAAATTGTGATGTTGTTGTTTTAGAGGTTGGTCTTGGCGGAAGATTTGATTCCACCAATGTTATAGACGCTCCCCTTTGCAATGTTATATGCCCCATAGGCTACGACCACACAGGTATTTTAGGTGAAACCCTCGAGGAAATTGCCTTTGAAAAGGCAGGCACAATAAAAGAAAACTCTGATGTTGTTATAAGTGGGCAAATGAATCCGGTGTGTATTGATGTTATAAACAAAAAATGCCTTGAAACATCATCTCGTCTTATTTATCCCGAGAAAAGGGCCCAAAACATAAGCTATGGTATGACATATACCGAGTTTAGCTATGACGGACTTAATGTAAAACTTTCTTTAAAGGGAAAATATCAGGTTCAAAATGCCATAACAGCAATAGAGGCGGCAAG
>JAGBXL010000086.1 GCA_017629325.1 Clostridia bacterium
GTCTATATCATTTTCACTTTCAACTATTAGTAAATAATATCCATTTTTTAATCTGTTTGTCCTGAGAAATTCACTTGTTTGCTGGTATAAAAACTCTAAAAAAGAGGAAGATTCAAATCTTTTTTCTATTTTCAGCATTTCCTCCCTTAAACCTTTTTGTTCATAATAGCTATATTCCTCATAATCTTGCGAATAACCACAATTAGCTATATCTCTTTTAATACCGTTTATATAAGCATCTGATTCTTTTTGAATTTCCTTAATATCTTTTTCACAATCCGCTATACATTGCTTTGCACTGTTTATTTCCTGATTAAAATGCTTGAGCTTTGAATCAATAAAGGAAACATATCTGTCTGCATCATCAACATATTTAATCGCTGCCGCACAATTTGGATATACCTGCATTAATTGCTCTGCAGTATAGTCTGCTATATTTTTTTCGTAAAGCGATACTGCTTTTTGGAGTGAGGAAGAACAACTAAAGCAAAGTTTTCCTTCTTTTATCCGTGTTGAAAGCATACTCTTAAACATTCCGATAGGCTTACCGCAAGTCAAACAAAATTGTTTCATTTCATCACCTCATGCATTTTTGATAATTTGTTTTATTAAAGCTACTGGAATAAGCACTATTCCAAATAAACAACCTAATATAAGTCTTGTTATAAAAAGATTGCTTAAAGTTCCTACACATATATACCTGGAATATAGTGTCTGTCCGATTGCCCAATATCCTAATATAGCATATAAAATTGCAAATGCAAATTCCATTTCTTTTTCTCCTGCGAATTTTTATGAGATAGCTTTTGTGTTACATATTATAGCATATAATTTTTTATTATTCAAGCAAATAAGAGTATATGTTAGAACATGGAACAACAAAATTAAAGGCAGATGGTACTATTTCAAATTCCACTTTTGAAACTTCTGTTATTTCGCCGTCTATACACAGTTTTAATTTATTTTTAAAAGGTGTAACAACTAAGTTTTTGCATTTTGGCGATACAACTATTTTTTCTATATTTTTAAGGCTTAAAAAATCACCTTTCATATAGTGAGGAAGAAGCTTTAAAAACTTTAACCTTGAAACATCTTTCACTATGTTTACATTTATGAAACCATCTTGCAAAGAAGCAAGAGGATTGCTTTTTATACCACCACCGCAGTAGCACCCGTTTGCAATTGAGGTTAACAAAAGTTTTCCGCTATGTATTAGTTTGCCGTCCATTTTTATTTCTATTTTTGCGCCTTTCTTTTTTATAAGGTTTACAAGAATTGATATGTAGTATGCAAATGAACCTGATATAAATGGTTTCTTTTTCATGGTGGCTGTCATATCGGCAACGTTACAGTCGAAACCTATATTAAACATATTTGCACAATAGCCTGATTTTTGTTTTCCTTCTATAACCGATGTGTATTTTATTGCATCGCAGCTTACAACATCGCCATTTAGTTGTGCTTTAATATCAAAAAAATCTGCATCGGGATTAAAATTTCGGCAAAAATCATTGCCTGTGCCTATTGGAACAACTCCTATTTGAGCTTCATTAAATCTAGCTGCACCATTTAAAACCTCACTTAAGGTGCCGTCGCCTCCACAGGCAATAAAACGCGTATCAGGGTTTTCTATACATATACTTTTCACAAATTTTTCTGCGTCGCCAGATGCTTTGGTATAGTAAACATCGGCATCTGCCTCAAGGGTTTGCACTGCATCAATTATATTTAATTCTAAATCTTTTAAACCTTTGCCCTGCCCTGCGGCAGAATTGATTATAAAATATGTTTTCATATTTCCCCCTTGTTTATATAGCTCATTCTACTCGTCCATGCCAAGAAGCTTTAAAGCATTTTTATATTTAATTTTATCTAATTCAGTTTCTGAAAGACCAAGAGTATTTAAAAGCCGCATTTCCATTTTGGCAGTATGCCACGGGGTGTCTGTGCCAAATAAAATTCTGTCTGCACCATGTTTTTCAACGATTTTTTCAGCATAAAATTTTGGCATTGTTCCATAGCCGAAAGAGGTATCAAAAAATATATCTTTTCCAGCAAGTCTTTTTAAAACTTCATCATGGCAGCCAAGCCCTCCAAAGTGTGCCGCAACAACAGGTGAATCAAACCACAAAAGAGCTTTTTCCATTTTTTCGGGTGTTGCACCATAGGGCGGAGGGAAGCCATAGTCAAGCCCCGTGTGAAACACGGTTATAAGACCAAGGCTCGATATTTTTTTATAAAGAGGCTTAAGCTTTTCGTCGTCGGCAGAAAAATGCTGATAATCGGGGTGAAGCTTAACGCCTTTAAGCCCCATATCCTTTATTCTTTCAAGCTCAAAAAGAGCATCCTCCGCTCTTGGATACACAGAGCCAAAAGCTACTATCCCCTCTTTTTTGGAAAGCTCATAAGCAAAATCGTTTACATTTTTTTGCTGCTCGGCGTTTGTTGCAATTGAAAGAACAAGTGAAATATCAACCCCATGTTTTTCCATAGAAGCTTTTAAGCTTTTGATTGTGCCGCTTGTGTGTGCTTTCAATCCGCCCGATACAAACGAAAGCTTTTTAATTGCAGCATTTGCTATTTCGTTGGGAAAACAATGAGTGTGAAAATCTATAAGCATGGGATTACCTCTTTTTTTGTGATAAGCATAGTTTATGTTTTGCGATAAAAAGCATACTTAAATAAATGATTTTTATTTATTTGTGCTGCTTAGATAATCCTCAACAAGAGCATCCTGAATTTTTCTTAAAAGCTCAGGTGCCTTTCCGCCAACACAAATATTATCAATATGTGTTGCAGCTATACAGAAATTTGAGCTTGAAGATAGCAAAATTTCATCTGCATTCATTAAAAATTCAAGTGAAAAAGCTTCTTCCTTAACAGGAATGTTCAACTTATTACATACTTTTATTATGTTTTTTCTGGCAATACCCGGGAGAACCAGGTTATCAAGTGGTGCAGTATATAAAACTCTGTTTTTAATGCAATGAACATTAGTGTGTGCACCCTCTGTTACTCTGTTTTTTATACCGTTTGCTTCTTTTCTATACATTACGCATTCTTCCGCACCTGCTCTCTTTGCAGTTTCTGAAGCAAGCACATTAGGCAAAAGACAAAGTGTTTTTATATTGCACATATAAAAGCGTATATCTTCAAAGGATATCAGTTTATCTCTGCGATATATATCTGCTAATTTTCTGGGTGTAACCGTTACCCAAAGATTTGATTTAGTTTCGCTTGGGAAAATATGATTACGAGGAATATTTGCTCCTCTTGTGATTTGCCAATATAAAAATGTTTCACCATTTGTATCACTTGTGTCAACTTTTGAAACAAGATCTTTGAGTAAATCTTTTAATTCATCTTTTGTATATGGGATTTCTATTTCAACCATAGAAGCCGAATTAAAAAAACGATCAATATGGTCATCTAAACAATAAATAACTCCGTTTCTTGTTGCGGTTGCATCATAAACTCCATCACCAAACCAGCAAACCCTATCACTCATTGGAACTGTCATATTTTCTATCAAATCATATTTCCCATTATAATATCCCAGATTTTTCATATTTTCCATTTTTAAAAACCCTTTCTTTTTCAGCAGGTTAATTTTCAATATAATATTTTTCGTTATACACTTCAAACATTTCGTCGAAATTTGTTCCGCCGGATTTAACCTGTTTGAGATATTCATGGGTTTCAAATGAATCGTGAGCAATTTCTATAAAGCACACCGCAATATTTGAACAGTGATCGGAAATTCTTTCGAAGTTTGTTAAAAGGTCGGAAAGAATAAAACCTAATTCCATTGTGCAATCGCCCTGTCTGAGACGGGTGATATGACCTGTTTTAATAACTCTTTTAAGCTTATCGATAACCTGTTCGAGAGGCTCTACAAATGCTGCTTTTTCAAGGTCTTCGCCTATAAGAGCATCAACTGCAAGAGAGAGTATTTCATTTGTGGCAGCGGTAATAACTTCAAGGTCGGATTTTGCTTTATCGGAGAATGTAATACCTTTATCGTGGACTTCTTTTGCTGCTTCTGCAATGTTTAAGGCGTGGTCGGAAATACGCTCAATATCGCCTACACAATGAAGAAGCTCAGTAACAAGTTTACTATCATTTAAAGACATATTTCTTCCTGCAATTTTTATAAGATAGGAGCTTGTTTTATCTTCGTATTTATCTACCATAGATTCGAGTGCTTCTACCTCGCTAAACACTGCTTCATCATAATTCTTTACAAGATTTGCTGCTTTTTTGAAAGATTCAAATGAAATCTTTGCCATATCATTTACAAGGTCTTTACACTTTTCAACAGCAAATGAGGGCATTTCGAGGAAGCGTTCATCAAGTGCGGCAAATGCATCGAGTTCCTTTTCGTCTTTCTTATTCTTAATTGTTTTAACTGCAAGTTTTTCAAAAAGTGAGCAGAATGGTATAAGAATAACTGTTGAAACTATATTAAACAGAGTGTGGATTACAGCGATAGTTGTGGGACTGACATATACATCTGCTGACATAAATGCAAAATTTAAAAGTGCATTTAAAAGATAGAAAACACCTGCAACAATTGCTACGCCAACCATTTTGATATAGAGGCATGTTAATGCAACTCGCTTTGAATCTGTGTTGCCCGTCATGGCAGAAAGAATCGGGGTTATTGTTGTGCCGATATTCTGGCCTAAAATTACAGGGATAGCTGTTGAATATGGAATTAAGCAGGACATTGAAAGAGCTTGGAGTACACCAACAGATGCTGACGATGACTGGATAACAGCAGTAAAGATTGTACCAAACAAAATACCGATAATGGGATTTGAAAAAGCTGTTAAAAGGTTGGTAAAGGTGGGATTATCTCTTAAGCCTTCTACTGCACCACTCATCATATCCATTCCAAACATAAGAATGGCAAAACCAATAAGAATGGTTGATGTATTTTTTCGTCTGTCATTTTTTGCAGTCATATTCATTATAAGACCGATTGCCGCAAGAACGGGGGTAAATGAATCGGGCTTTAAAAGTTTTAAAACAAAAGCAGTACCGCTTATGTCGTTTGTACTAAGCAGCCATGCGGTAACGGTTGTACCGATATTGGCACCCATTATAACACTGATTGTTTGACCAAGTTTCATTATGCCCGAATTAACAAAACCAACGAGCATAACTGTTGTTGCAGAGGATGACTGAATAACGGCTGTTACGATAAAGCCTAAAAGAAGACCTTTCCATCTGCTTGATGTGAGCTTTTCCAAGATAGATTCAAGCTTTCCGCCGGCAAGTTTCTTTAAGCTATCGCCCATAAGGTCCATTCCATAGAGGAACATAACCAAGCCGCCTATGAGTGCTAAAATTGTGAAGATATTCATATTTACCTCCTTGAATTCTATTGTAGTTTAAAATGTATTTAATATTTGTTTTTGAAAATATTCCAAATCATTCCAGGTTGATTTTAATTGACATTATTATTTTTGTCAACAATATTTTTTTAATTTATGAATTTTTAAATTGGATTAAATTTCAGGTTATTTTGTACTATTTTTTAAAATATTTGCACTTTTTTAAAATTTTATTACAAATAGCTAGACAAAACAAAAAAAATGTATGATAATGGCTAAAAGAGAATATATTTAATTACTCTTAAAATTATTATAATTATTATGGAGTGTGATTAAAATGAAACTTATTATTAAAAACAACTACGAAGACATGAGTACATGGGCAGCAAACCACATTGCAAACGCAATTAATAATCACAAAGAAGACCGTCCCTTTGTGCTCGGACTCCCCACAGGTTCTTCCCCACTTGGTGTTTACAGAAAACTTATTGAAATGAACAAAAAAGGCATGGTTACATTTAAAAATGTTGTTACCTTTAATATGGACGAATATGTTGGTCTTCCAAGAGAACATGACCAGAGCTATTGGTATTTTATGCACGATAATTTCTTTAATCATATTGATATTCCTGCTGAAAATGTTAACATTTTAAATGGTATGGCAGATGATTTGGAAGCTGAATGTGCACGCTATGAAGCAAAAATTGAATCTTACGGCGGAATAGACCTTTTCCTCGGTGGAAGCGGTGTTGACGGACATATTGCTTTTAACGAACCATTTACATCACTTACATCACGCACAGGCGTTCGTGCTCTTACACAGGATACCCTCATTGCAAACTCCCGTTTCTTTGACAACGATCCCAACAAGGTTCCAAAAACAGCTCTTTCTGTTGGTGTTGGCACAGTTTGTGATTCTAAAAAGGTTCTCCTTTTAATAAGCGGACACAACAAAGCCCGTGCACTTCGCCACTGTGTTGAAGGCGGTGTTGACCACGCATGGACAATAAGTGCTCTTCAGCTTCACAAAGACGGAATTATTGCTTGCGATGAAGAAGCTTGCGGCGAATTAAAGGTTGATACATACAAATATTTTAAAGAAATATATAAAGACGAACAATAATAAATCAGCAAAAAAACAACAGACTTTCAGGTTTTGAAAGTCTGTTGTTTTTTACTGCATAGAAATTTGCGTTTTTTAAATTCGCGAGATAATATGTATATCAAATTATGCTCGCTTTCATGTGCAGGCTCAGCCTGCTTTTTTATTGGTTTGTTTGAAAAATATTTTCTATTTCGGATACCTTTGGCAGATATACCGACTGCCCGCCCCTCATGGCAGGAGTGCCGGGGAGAGTTTGGGTTTTGATACTATCTGTTTTTATGCCACCTATTAAAAGTGCATAGGATATGGCATCGAAAAACTCCACATCGGTTTTAACATATTTATATTTAAACATTACATCAAGATAAACTGTTGGGTGAGAAAGTATTGTACCTTTAGATACTGTTTGATTTATAAAGGCTTTAACAAAATCCTGCTGAACACTAATTCTGCCTATATCGGCATTGGCATAGCCGCTTCGGTAGCGAAGAAGATGCTCTGCCTGCTCACCATTTAGTTTTTGAGGTCCCTTTTGAAGATTTATATAGAGATTTTGAAGTGGGTCGGTATATTTCATATCGCGAGGAACATCGAATTCTATTCCGCCAACGGAATCAATTATGTACCTGAAAGCTTCAAAATCAACCTTTACATAAAAATCTACATTTACACCGAGTAAATTACAAACCTCTTGTTTTAAAAGCTCTACGCCGTATTTTTCGCCGCCGAAATGATGAACTGCATTGATTTTCATAGAACGGCTTGCCGGCTGCGGATATTCTTCTCTCATAAGAGCATAATTTTCATCACTTACGGTTACGTAGGTATCTCTTGGAATTGAAAGAATACTTATTTCTTTTGATTTTTTTGCAAAAGACACAAGCATTAGAGTATCGGTGCGGGTGCCGTCTTCATCGGTTGCCATAACAAGAACATTTGTTACAGGCGGAGTGAAGAACGAAAACCCATAACCAACTATTAAAATCGCTATGCTAAGTGCCAAAAACACCGCCGAAAGCTTTATTAAAAACCTCCAGATAAAACGAAGCTTCTTTTTCTTCTTTTTTGGTGGCTTTGCCTTTGGTAATTCTTCTTCATCAGCTTCCATGTCATCTTGCGATATAGCATACGAAGAATACTCGCTTTCGTCATATTCTTCTTCAAATTCATCTTCGTATTCTCTTCTTAATTCATCATCATATTCTTCTTTTGATTTTTGACTTGAATTATCATCAAAATAAGAATTTCTGTATATATTTATTTTCATTTGTATCAATCATCGCTTTCTGCAACTAAAACAAGACCTGAGCTTAAACTTATGCTTGCCTCTTCATTTATGATTTCATTGCTTACACCCATAGAAATATCGCGTGTAAGAGTGAAATTCTCCATAGGATACAAAAGACCATTGGTGCTTTTTATAACTGCACTACTACTGATGGGCAAAATAGAAAGATACTTTCTCTTTTTTTGTATGATAAGTTCTTCTGAGCAGAGGCAAAGTGTGTTTTTTTCATCTTCTATTGTGCCTTTAGCACCATTATTTTTTAAAAATTCCAGAAGATGAATATTTGAAATTGCATGGTCTATTCTGCCGCCAAGAGCTGCCCATATAACAATTTCCTTATAGCCCCGATCTATTGCCTTTATGCATGCATAGTGAGTGTCGGTTTCATTTTTTTTGGTGTTTAAGGTTATTGTTTCAACCTCTTTAAGCTTTGGATTTTTTGAAACAATTTCACAAAATTTGCATGAATCAAAATCGCCAAGCCATAAATGAGGATATATTCCCATTTCAAGAAGATGCTTTATTCCGCCGTCGGCACAGATTATAAAGTCATCTTCTTTTATTTTATTTTTATAATAGGAATAATCACCGATGCTGCCCCCTGAAACTATTATTGCACGGGACATATTATTCACCTGCTGCAAGGAATTCTTTAACTGTTGCGGGAACATCTTCTACACCAAACACAGCCGAGCCTGCAACTATAACATTTGCACCTGCATCAACTACTTTTTTAACGTTGGAGAGCTTGATGCCGCCATCTACTTCGATGTCTATTTTAGGATAGTTTTCTCTTAAATATTTGATTTTATCAAGGCTTGATTCAATAAAGCTCTGACCGCCAAAACCTGGGTGAACACTCATAATAAGGAACATATCTACATATTTTGCGTAGTCGTTTAAAACCTCAACGGGTGTTTCGGGGTTAATGGAAACGCAGAGTTTTCTGCCGTATTTCTGTGTGAGAGCATAGATACCGTCTATATCTAAATTACTTTCGTGATGAACTGTTATAATGTCGGAGCCAGCTTTAAGATAGTCTTCGGCATATTTATTAGGTTCAGAAATCATTAAGTGAACATCTAAAACTGCATCTGTTGCTTTTCTTAAAGATTCAACAACACAGGGACCGATGCTCATATTGGGAACAAAATGTCCGTCCATACAGTCAACGTGAATATACTTTGCACCTGCCTTAGTAATAACGTCAACATCTCTTTTGAGATTTGCAAAGTCTGCTGAAAGAATTGATGGGGATAAAATAATCATTGTTACTTCCACTCCTTTTTGTCTTTTAAACTTTCGTATAAATTTATATAATTATTATATCTTGAAAGGGATATAAGCCCTTTTTCAAGCGCATCATAAACACCGCAGAATTTTGGGCTTGTGTGAACACAATCTGAAAATCTGCAGTTTGGTTCGAACTTATCGAACTCGCAAAAACATGTTTTTAAATTATCTTTTGTTACACTATCAGGAAGTGATAAAGAGCTAAAGCCCGGTGTGTCGGCAAGATAAGAGCCTTTTGTGTATTCAATAAGGGAAACCTCTCTTGTTGTGTGCTTTCCGCGGGAAAGCTTTTTGCTTATCTCCCCTACCTCCTGATTTTCTTTGCCTAAAAGGGCATTTAATATA
>JAGBXL010000087.1 GCA_017629325.1 Clostridia bacterium
GAATTTTGGCAGGGTGCTAAAAAGAAAGGTTTCACTTTCGAAGAAGCAGAAGATTTGTTTGTTAAAATGACAGATTCATACTCGTTTAACAAAGGGCACGGCGTAGGATATTCGCTTATAAGTATAGAGGAAATGTTTTATAAGGTTTATTATCCTAATGAGTATTGGTTTGCAAAAATCAAATATGCCAAGGATGAATCTGAAGCTTCAAAGTTCTGTGCCAAAGCTGTTGCTGATGGTTCAATATTATTCTTGCCGCATGTAAATTATTCCTCGCCTAAAACAAGGCTTAGGAAAGTTGATGGCGAAAATGTTATTCAGCAAGGTTTGGCAGAGATAAAAAATGTCGGAGAAAAGGCTGCTCAGTTCATCAGTGAAGAACGACAGAGGAACGGCATTTTTACTTCATACGATAACTTTTTCGATAGGTGCAAAAGTCGTGTTGTAACATCGAGAGTTATAAGTGTTTTAAAAGAATCTGGTGCTCTTGAATTTAGCAAGAAAACTTATATTTCAAGAGTAACAAAATATAACGGTTCTTTATATTCAAGAGCCAATAAATAATCTATTGACAAACATTTTGGTTTGTGATATAATGAATCATGCAGCAATAAATATGATGAATATTGGGGGCGGCTGCAGGTCAGTCGCCTTTCAAAGTAATCGGAGGTTAAAATATGGCAAAAACAAACAAAGAAGCAATAATAAAACTTTGCAACGAGATTAACAAAAAGGAAGGCGAAGGCTCGGTTTATTCGATTGGCTCCAAACATGCTAATTTGAATATTAATCGCTGGAGTACAGGTATTGAGGACCTGGATGCCATAATTGGTGGAGGTATGCCCGAGGGCAGAGTGGTTGAGATTTTCGGACCAGAGAGTTCGGGAAAAACTACACTTCTGTATCATCTTTGTGGCTTACATAGTCTTTGTCTTGATATTCCCATTGAGGGTACTTTTGATGCAGAAAGAGCTAAGGTTTTTGGTAATAGACCGAAGCAAATGCTTATCTATCGTGCAAAGTATGGCGAGGACGCTTTTAATAAAACAATAAAATTTGCAAAGCTTGGTATTCCCTTGATTGGCATTGATAGTGTTCCCAGTATGGTGCCCAAAGAAGATGCCGAAAAAGTTTTGAAATCAGCTGAACGAGATTCTATTGAGGAGCAAAGAATTGGTGGCACAGCTCGATTGATGAACAAGTACTTGCCAACCGTTGAGGAAATTATTGAGGTTACCGGTACTACATTAATTTTTGTTAATCAGGTACGCGATAAAATGAATGCAATGATGTTTGGCGAAAAAACAGATACTCCTGGCGGCAGAAAACTTAAGCATGCTTGTTCTTTAAGGATTCAGGTTGCAAGACGTGCTTGGATAGAGATACCCAACAAGAATCCTGCAAATTCTGCTTCAACTGAAAAAGTTGGCTTGATTATGAAATGTAAAGTTGTTAAGTCGAAAGTATCAAATCCGATGGGCGAATGTGAAATTCCTTTGTTTTTCGACAGAGGGTTTGTTTCTTTTGATGATGTTAATGCAATCAGAAAAGAGCTTATGCTGAAAAGAGCACAAGAGTTTGGCAAGAGAGTTTCAAAGGATTTCTTGGAGGACGATGAGTAATGACAAACAAAAATGCTACAAAAAATGCTTACGAGGTTGAGCTTACAAGAAAGTTGTTGAAACAGTTTTTGTATGCTCTTTGCAAAAGCGAGGGCTTTGGCGAGCGAAGGCTTATGAGGGTTTTGCTTACATGGACAGAAGTGTATAAAGAGGCAAAGGGAGAGAATGAGAACGATGCTATGCTTACTATTGATTCCATCCTTGACAAAGTAATGCCATCAAAATATGTACAAGCCATTGGTTATGAAAAATTAAAAGATTCAAAAGGGAGGGTTATCAGTGAATTGCAAAAGACCGACAAAAGATGAATATTATATTAATATTGCTTTGACTGTTTCGGAGAGAAGCACATGCCTTAAAAGACATTATGGATGTGTCATTGTCAAGGATGATATAATTATTGCAACCGGCTACAATGGTTCACCCAGAGGCCAAGCTAATTGTTGTGATATAGGTTCTTGCCAAAGAGCTATGGCTGAAAGATATTCAGGTTATGAAAAATGCGAAAGTGTACATGCTGAACAGAATGCACTGATTGCAGCTAGCAGAGATAGGCTGCTTGATTCAACTGTTTATCTTGCATGTGCAGGTTCAAAAGTTAACGAAATGTCTGCTTTCGAAAGGGACCTTACGTGGCACGAAGATTGTTCACCAGTACCCTGCCCCCTTTGTATGAGAATGCTTATTAATGCAGGGGTTAAGCGAATTGTTAACCGAATGGGGGATATATATGTACGTGCTTGAGGTTCCATATATCAGCCTGGACCAGATTTACGATTCAACCCAAATGCTGACATGGACAAAACTCAGGGACGGGAAATATGTAATAGTACATGGTGATAAAGTTCTGAAAGTTCAACAGCAAAAGCAAAGATTAATTATGAGTTGTTCGGAAGATGATTTTTGCAATGTGTGGTTCCATTACTTTGGTTTGTCTGTTGATTATCAGCAGATTAATTATCGCATTCGCAGAGAATCCGATGTTATGTTAAGGTCGTGGGCTAATCGTTGCAGAGGTTTGAGAATTGTTCAGCAAACTCCTTTTGAAGCTTTGTTATCTGCAGGACTTTTATCAATATCGAAAAGTTATAATTTAGCAAAAGCTAAATTTCAGGTTATAAACGAAACTTTTGGAATTAAACATGTTCAGTCAATGAGAGAGGCAGGAAGAGTTCGTTGGTTTGAATTTCCGACTGCCGAAACTATCTTGTCAAGAAAAGATGAGCTTGAAAAATGCTTTTTGACTTATAAAGAGATTGATTTTGTAGTTGCTGCCTGCTCAAGTGTGGCTGATGGCAAATTGAATCTTGAAGAATTAAAAGGCCAAGATTATAACACCATTATAGAGGAGCTGGTGGCCCAAGACTATATGACCAAAAAGATGGCTCAGTATATATGTCAGTTTGGTTATGGCTTATGGAATGATGATTTCGTTTTATATGGTGTTGCTTCAGTCATTGACAAGGAATTTGATTTGGATTATGCAACGTTTGCTGATTGGTATTTTGCCAATATTAAAGGCCAGCATTGTGTAGGCCAACAGTATATTCTTTACAATAAAAAGAATCCTCCAAAAGAAGGGAGCGAGGTTATATGGGATTGATTGATGAAATCAAAAAATCTGCTATGAGTAGTGGTGCCAAGATTCAGACATCAGAAGCATCGCAGCTTGAAAAGATTTTGAATGCTACATTTTACCTCCCGAAAGATATCGAAAAAGAAGCGGCTTTTGTTAAACAGGTAATGACAAGGGGAGCAGAATCCCAGGAACGTGTAGGCCTCCATGCTTCAGCTTTGATTGTAGGAGAAAATGACTTTTGTATAAGAGCCCAGGTGTTGAGTTTGATATATCGTCAGCTCCAAGGCGAACAAGTCAGTGTAGGCTTGAAAAGAATTTTTGAGCAAGGTAATGCTATTCACGAAAAGTGGCAACGATTATTTATTCGTGCTGGGTATTCAGAAGTTAACGATTTGGATTTTACCAATTTTAATAAAAAGTATCAGATAAGCTATACACCAGATATTATATGCCGTATCCCGGAATTTTATGATGGTGAAATGATTGGCGAAATAAAATCAGTTAATACGATGCAATATCGTAAAATGATTAAACACCCATCAGCATCGAAACAGTTGCAGTGGTATATGTTCCTTAAAAATCTTCGCAAAGGATTTGTATTGTGTGAAGATAAAAATACTCAGGATTTTAAGCTTGAGCTTTATGATTATGATTCGCATATAGTTGCTCCATTTATTGAAAGAGCAGAAGCAATCAAGTATTATTATGAAAGAGTTTTTTCCGAACATAAAATGGTATCAAGGCCGAAAGATGCCAATGGTCCTTATTGCAAACGTTGTGAGAAATGTGCAATGCGAGATGCTTGTTGGAATATAGGCCAAGGAAGAATAAAAATAAAATAAAAGGGATGCCCCAGGATGTTGCAGGATTGATTTAAAAATATAATTAATTAAAGAATATTGGTTAATTATAAAATTGATTGTAGCTTATCCTGGGGTTATTTTATTATATGAAGGATGTGATTGAATTATGAGCAAAATTTGCCCTAAATATGGAAAAGCAATATATGCTGATTGTCTTGAATGCGATGATAAGCTTTGCACCAAAACATATAAATATAAAAAGATTATAATAGGCATTGACCAGTCATACCAAAGAACCGGTATAAGCATAGCAGCCGATGGAAAGCTTAAAAAAGTGTCAAGCATTGATTTATCCATATATGAATCTAATAGCCAGAAAAGAAGCGTGCTTCATAATCTTTTATGTTGCATTATCGAAAAGAATATTAGCAAAGCGAAAGAGGTTGTTTGTGTAATCGAAAGAATCAGACTTCGCTCCAAGGGCTTTTTAAATATTGATTATATAAAGAGCATAGGGGCCCTAAATTCAGTCATTGTTGATGTATTTAATAAATATGGTATATCAACTTATTCAGTCGATACGAGGTGCTGGAAGGCCCAAGTGATAGGTACCAGTAAACCATCAAAAACTCCCAATAAATTTGGTGTACCGAATGAAAAGTGGCCAACAGTTAAGTGGGCTATAAAGATGGGTTTTGAAGATGATTTGCTTATTGAGATAAAAGGCAAAAAGAAAAAAGACACCTTTGTTCGCAATAATAAGAAATATATGTATAATACAGATGCCGCTGATTCAGCTGCAATAGCTTTATTTGGTTTTTTGGGTGAAAAAAGCAAGCTTCAGCTTGAAAAGTAGGTGTTTTTATGGGAAATTTTCAGATTAAATGTTGCCACAATTGCCCAAAACGGCAGGTAGGGTGCCATTCTATATGTAAAATTTACAAAGAACAAAAGCGAAAACTCGAAGAAGAAAAGAAAAAGCAAAAGGAATTTCTTGAAAAAGAGCGTGAAAAAGAATTTCCAAGCAATTATTCCAAGCAACGAAAGTACTACAACAAATATTTAAAGTCAAAAAAATGACTCTTTTTTATCGAAAGTTTTTGGCATAAATTTTTTCAAAAAACTGCATTTTCGATGTTCAGCACTTAGCCAGTATTCCCAAAAGCTTTGCCTGGCAAAAATATCTTATATAATATATATGGTTATATCTTATTGCAATTTGCAATAAACAATTAATTATTTCAATCATTAATAATTCATTGTGTATATTTGTTTAAATTTTGCTAATTATAACATTGTGGTAAAAAAATAAAAAATTTTTCAAAAACCTATTTACAAATGCAAAACAATATGATATAATGTAAACATAAACTAAAAGAAATCCTTAGTGGAGGTATTAAAAATGAGATATTTACCAGATGTAAACACAGGCAAAGAGATATGGAAAATGGTTGAGTTTGATAGCTTAAATGATTTCGTGAGCTATATAACAACAACACCGATTAACAAGTCTTTTAAGCAGAATCGCAAAAATGATTTATCATCTGAAAAACCGAACAAAAAGAACTGGAGCGGTACAGATTCTTTTCAGGATGCAGTTGACCTTATGAGAAATGGTTGGAGCATTGGTGCTAAAAGATTAGAGCAATCTTTGAAAGTTTCGCAAAACAGCATGCAGGTAAAAACTGAAGCAAAGCAGATTCTTTCAATGTGTGGCTACCAGGCAGTTGTTCCTCTTTATTTGAACGGTGTTCCTAATAATATGATAAATAAAAAACTTACACCTGTGAAGCAAAAGGTTATTACTATAAATAAAGCATTATCTGCTTCAAACTCTGTATCATCAAAAACACTTGAGGATGAATCTGTTAAGTGCTTTCAGATAATAAAAAAGATTGAAGAAAGCGGCATACGAATAAATTTAAACCTTGTAATTAGTACAGGACATGTATGTGTTAAAATTAGGCTTAAGTCCGCAAATGAAAGACTTAATGTTTCAAAGCTGGCTTTTCCTCTTGTTCACGTTTCGATGTTCAGACGCTTATACTTTAAATTTATTGAAGTATTTCCGACA
>JAGBXL010000088.1 GCA_017629325.1 Clostridia bacterium
CGTTTATAGCATAAGGCACATAAAAAGAAACCTATCTGTCGATAGGTTTCTCACTTATTTTATTTTATAAATTTCGCAAGCGGGACGTCGAGGACGGTGATGCTTGCCGGTGGCAAGCGTTCATCACCGACCGAAGCGAAGCGGAGAACGTCCCCTACAATATTATATCCCGTGCCTTATGCGATCCGGAGCATTTTTACATCTCCGCCCTATTCTTTTATAAGTTCTTTTATAGATGCAGCCAGCCCTGCAACACCCTGAATTTCGCTTGGAATAATAATCTTTGTTGCCTGACCATCGGCAACTTTTTCCAGTGCTTCAAAGCCTCTTAATGCAACAACGGCTGCTGTGGGGCTAACTTCGTTTAACCTTTTTAAACCTTCGGCAGTAGCTGTTTGAATGCTTAAAATTGCCTCTGCCTCACCCTGTGCCTCGCGAATGTGAGCTTCTTTAACTGCATCTGCACGGAGAATTGCAGCTTCCTTTTCGCCCTCGGCAACAAGAATTGCCGATTTCTTTTCACCTTCGGCTTTTAAAATAAGCTCTCGTCTTTCTCGCTCTGCTTTCATCTGTTTTTCCATTGCATCTTGAATTTCTCTGGGCGGAATAATGTTTTTAAGTTCTACCCTATTAACCTTTATGCCCCAGGGGTCTGTGGCTTCATCTAAGATTGCTCTCATTTTGGTGTTTACTGTGTCTCTTGATGTTAAAGTTTCGTCAAGCTCCAAATCACCTATAATATTTCTTAAGGTTGTGGCAGTTAAATTTTCAATTGCACTTATGGGGTGGTCAACACCATAAACAAAGAGCTTTGGATCAGTTATCTGAAAGAATATAACCGTGTCTATCTGCATGGTAACATTATCTTTTGTAATAACAGGCTGAGGTGCAAAATCAACAACCTGTTCTTTTAAAGAAACTGTTTTAACTATTCTGTCGATAAAAGGAATTTTAATATGAAAGCCAACATTCCAGGTTGACTGATAAGCGCCCAGACGCTCAACTATTGCCGCATGTGCCTGGGGAATAATTTTTATGTTTCTGATAATAACAACAAGTGCAATAACAACAATTACTAAAAATAAACCCATACTCATTCTCCTTTTATAATTTTATTTTTTATTTAAGCCTCTGTTACAGAAGCAAATTTAACTATTTCAACAATGAGCTTAACTCCCTCTATTTTTAAAACTCTTATCTTACTGTTTTTAGGTATCTCACCACCATCTGCTGCAATTGCCGACCACTCCTGACCTGCAACCTTAACCTTGCCTGCAAATTTATCGTTTGTGATTTCTTCGGTAACTATTCCCGTTTTTCCTATTACCATGTCGGCATTTGTTGCGGTTTTGCCTTTTGCTCTTAATTTATTTACAAGCGGTTTTGTTAGGCCAACTGCAATTGCCGAAACAATAACAAAAACTGCAATCTGCCAAAAAAAGCTAACACCAACAAGCTTTGCTACGGCTGCTGCCAGAGCGCCTATTGCAAACCATATACAAACCAAACTTGCTGTGCTTGCCTCAACTACTATAAATGCCACTAAAAGAGTTATCCATAATGCGTATTCCATTTTACTTCCTCCGTTTTCTTTAGTTATCTTACCTGACCGTTTCCGGTTATAATATATTTTGTGCTTGTTATTTCTTTAAGCCCCATAGGCCCTCTTGCATGAAGCTTTTGAGTGCTTATGCCAATTTCTGCACCAAGGCCAAACTCAAATCCGTCGGTAAATCTGGTTGAAGCATTAACATATACTGCCGCACTGTCAATTTCATTTGTGAATTTTACAGAATTTATATAATCATTTGTGATTATGCACTCCGAATGACCTGTGGAATATTTTGAAATATGCTCTATTGCTTCTTCTATATCATTTACAGTTTTAACAGAAATTATATAATCTAAATATTCTGTGGAAAAATCCTCATCTGTGGCAAGGCTATCGCAACTTAAATTCTTCATTGTTTCACTGCAGCCTCTTATTTCAACATTCTTTTCTTTTAAAGCAATATATAGCTTTTCATAAAAGCTTTTCTTAACATCTTTATGAATTAAAAGGCTTTCACAGGCGTTGCAAACAGACGGGCGGGAAGTTTTTGCATTAACTATTATATTTACCGCCATATCTTCGTCAGCTGATTTATCCACAAAAATGTGGCAATTGCCAACTCCTGTTTCTATAACGGGGACTGTGGCATTTTCTACCACAGTTTTTATAAGCGATGCACCGCCTCTTGGAATTAAAAGGTCAACTATTCCATTTAATTTCATTAAATCGGTTGCAACCTGGCGGGAGGTATCTTCAACAAAAGAAATGCAATCGGGGTTTATGCCTGCCTTCTCTATCGCCTTTTTCATTACATCTGATATTGCTTTGTTGGAATTAAAGGCATCACTTCCGCCCCTTAAGATAACAGAGCTGGATGCTTTTAAGCAAAGGGCGGCAGTATCTAAAGTTACATTTGGGCGTGATTCATATATAACCCCTATAAGCCCCATAGGAACAGTAACCTTTGAAACCTTAATGCCGTTTGGCATTTGCTTTGCACCAAGAGTTTCGCCAATGGGGTCATCAAGGGCAATTATTTTTTCTACTCCCTCTATCATGCTATCTATACGCTTAGTTGTTAAACGAAGGCGGTCGGTTAAGGAACTACTCATTCCCTTTTCTTTTGCTTTTATAAGGTCTTTCTCATTTTCTTTTAAAATATAATCTGCATTTTCTCTAAGGGCTTTGCAAATTTCGGCAAGAGCTTCATTTTTCTTTTGAGTTCCAATTGTCATTAAACTCTTTGAAGCTTTCTTTGCATTTAAAGCTGCTTCTTTGATGTTCATTTTATCACCCTACTTTGTGTTTATTATTTTTCTGAAACAAATAAAGTTCCTATTTCCTTGCCGTCTAATATATCATAGAGCACATCGGGGTCCGCCCCGTTTGCAATAAGCATATCTGTGCCGCTCTCACTGGCAATTTTTGCCGCATAAATTTTGGTTATCATTCCGCCTGTTCCGCGGTTTGAGCCAGCATCTCCTGCCAAATCTTCAATGCTCTTATCTATTTTTTCAACAATTGGTATGAGCTTTGCATCTTTATTCTTTCTCGGGTCGCTATTATAAAGACCGTCTATATCGGAAAGAATAATAAGAAGATCGGCCCCTATTAAAGAAGCAACCGTGGCAGAGAGGGTATCATTATCGCCAAATTCTATCTGCTCTGTGCTTATAACATCGTTTTCATTAACAATGGGAAGAACACCCAGCTCTAAAAGACGCTCAAAGGTGTTTTTTGCGTTCTGGTATCTCACAGAGTCGCTGGTTACATCTTTTGTTAAAAGCACCTGTGCAACATTGTGGTTAAACTTAGCAAAATCGCGGGAATAATGGTTCATCAGTTCACACTGACCAATTGCTGCGAGAGCCTGCTTATCTTTAACACATTTAGGCTTATCAGCAAAGCCCATTTTTCCGCGGGCAACTCCAATTGCACCCGATGTTACCAAAACAACTTCCTTCTGGCTGTTTTTAATATCAGAAATAACCTTTACCAAAGTTTCAAAACGGCGTATGTTTATACCGCCGCCATCGTAGGTAAGGGTTGATGTGCCAACCTTTATTACTATTCTTTTTGCATTTTCAAATCTGTTCATTTGTTTCACCTTTTAATGCTTTATTTTAATTACAGGAAGTCATATTCAAATATGAAAACAAGGCTGCATCACAATACTATAAAATGCCGCACTTATCCCTTCTAAATATGTATAAACATTTATCACGGGTTAAAGAGCGTTTTTATAATATTGTGTTGCAGCCTTGAAGTTTAAAAATTTATTATTTTCTGAGTTCGCTTCTGCACTGCTTAACCTTATCGTTAACAGCTTTGAAATCATTTTCAACTTTTTCTAAAATATCGTCGGCAAATTTAAGAGAAGCAAGTCTGATTTCTCTGCCGTCTTTCTGTGCTTTTGCAATAATTTCGTTTGCATTGGCAACAGCTTTCTTTGTGATTTCGTGCTCGTCGATAAGACCTAAAATTCTGTGTTCAACCTCTTTAACCTTTGCATCAGCCTGCTTTTGAGCATCTGAAATAATTCTCTTGCTGTCTTCCGCAATAGATTTTGCAACTCTTAATTCGTCGGGAAGCTGAATATTGATATCGTTTATAAGTGATAAAATCTGTTCCTTATTAACAAGAGTTTTCTTGGCAAAGGGAATTTCAAAACCTTTCTCGATAGTGTCCTGAAGTTCGCTTAAAAGTTCTATAACATCTGCCATTTTAAATTCCTCCTTAGGATTTTTTCTCAATTAGTTCTGTGATTTCTTCAATCATAAAATCGGGAACCAGCCCATCTAAGCTTGCTTTGTGGCGGGCAACCTCTTTTACTATGCTTGAACTTAAATATGAATATTTACCGCTTGTCATCATAAACAGAGTTTCCACATTGGGATTTAGCTTTCTGTTCATAAGTGCCATCTGGAATTCATATTCAAAGTCAGACACAGCTCGCAGGCCCTTGATGATTATATTTGAATCCTTTTCGTTTAAATAATTAACTAAAAGACCCGAAAAACTGTCTATCTCAACATTTTCAATATCCTGGGTTGAACGCCTTAACCATTCCAGACGCTTCTCCAAAGAAAACATAGGTGTTTTTGAGCTGTTGGTGAGTATGGCAACATAAACCTTGTCAAAGGTTCTGCTTGCTCTTTTTATTATATCCAGATGTCCTTTAGTAACCGGGTCAAAGCTTCCGGGATATACCGCAATTCTCATTTTGATGCCTCCAGGATATTAACGCAAACTCTGCCATATCTCTTATCTTTTAAAAGATTAAAGGATTTAATATTAGGTTTAGTGCCATTATCAAATTCACACACAATAAGACCATTCTCCGTTAAAATGCCACTTTGAGAAATTAAATCAAGCACTTCGTCTAAAAGAGCGAGAGCGTAGGGCGGGTCAAGAAAAATAAGACTAAATTTTTCACCCTTTTTTCCTGCCTCGGTAAGAAACTCGATTGCATCTTTTTTTATAACAGATGCTTTTTCCTCAAAACCCGCACTTTCTATATTTGCCCTAACAATATTGCAGGCTTTTGGATTAGAATCAACAAAAACCGCTTTTTTTGCTCCGCGGCTTAAGGCCTCTAACCCCAGTGCACCGCTTCCGGCAAATAAATCAAGTATGGCTGCATCATTTACACTGTCAAAAAGCATACTGAAGATTGCTTCTTTAACACTATCGAGAGTTGGGCGGGTATCTGAGCCTTCCAGACTTTTAAGCTTTAGGCCTCTTTTTAAGCCTGAAATAATTCTCACCTACATAACACTCCCATATTAAATACTTACTAATATTATAGCTATTCTTCATTTTATTGTCAATAGATATTTTAATTTTTTAAAGAAAGTGTGTTATATGTGTGGAATTTTTTGAAATTTTATGTTAGAATAAAATATACTTTGTAAAATTGTTTATGTAAAACTACGCATTTTTCTTAAAACCTGGAGGTTAAAATATGATTTCCAAAGTAATTTCGGGAGCACTTTTCGGGCTTGAGGGCTACATAATAACCGTTGAAACAGATATTTATTCAGCTCTTCCCGGAATAGACATTGTAGGGCTTCCCGATGCAGCTGTTAAAGAATCTAAAGAAAGAGTTAAATCGGCAATAAAAAACAGCGGATTTTCTATGCCTCAAAAAAGAATAATAATAAACTTAGCTCCTGCCAACACCAAGAAAAACGGAGCATATTTAGATTTGCCAATAACAATTGCAATACTCATTGCATCGGGTCAGCTTGTGTGCGATAATGTGTGCGATTATCTTATTTTGGGCGAACTTGCTCTTGACGGAAGCATAAGAAAAGCAGACGGAGTGCTGCCAATGGCTATGGAAGCAAGAGAAAATGGAATTAAAAAGCTTATTGTTCCAAAAGAAAATGCCAAAGAGGCTTCGATTGTTGCCGACTGTGAAATTTATGGTGCCGAAAGTTTAAGAGAAGCAGTGGAACACTTAAGCGGTGTTAAACTAATTGAAAGAACCGTAACCGATATTGATTCTCTATTTAAGCAAAACCTTGATTTATTAGATGATTTTTGTGATGTCAGGGGTCAGGACAGTGCCAAAAGAGCTTTAGAGGTTGCAGCAGCAGGTGCCCACAACTGCCTTATGATAGGATCACCGGGCTCGGGTAAAACAATGCTTGCAAAACGCCTGCCTTCTATCCTTCCCGATTTATCGTTTGAAGAAGCTCTGGAGGTTACAAAAATCTATTCGGTGGCAGGTCTTTTAGACGGGAGTAAATCTCTTGTTACGGTAAGACCCTTCAGAAGCCCCCACCACACAGTTTCAAATGTTAGTATAACAGGCGGCGGAACTATTCCACACCCTGGTGAAATAAGCCTTGCCCACAGAGGAGTGCTCTTTTTAGATGAATTCCCCGAATTCAGAAAAGATGCTATCGAGGCTATGCGTCAGCCACTCGAGGACGGTGTGTTCACCGTATCGAGAGTTGCAGGCTCGGCAACCTTTCCAAGTAGTAGCATGCTTGTGGCAAGTATGAACCCTTGCAAATGCGGTTATTACGGCGACAGTGCCAGGGAGTGCACCTGCACGCCGCAGAGTATTCACAGCTATTTAGGAAAAATATCGGGCCCTATGCTCGATAGATTTGATATTCACATTCAGGTTAGCAGCGTTAAATTTGAAAACTTAACATCGGGCGAAAAAGGTGAGAGCAGCAAGGACATTAAAGAAAGAGTGAAGATAGCTCGCCAGATTCAGCTCCAGCGCTACAAAAACCTTGGTATTTATTCAAACAGTCAGCTCACGGCTTCTATGATAGAAGAATTCTGCCGTGTAGATGAAAAAGGAAATGCTCTTTTAAAAGATGTGTTTGAAAAGCTTGGCTTAAGTGCCAGAGCACACTCAAGAATTTTAAAGGTTTCAAGAACTATTGCCGACCTTTCGGGCGAAAAAGATATATCGCCTGCCCACATTGCCGAAGCAATAAGATACAGAAGCCTCGATAAAAAGTTCTGGGGAGGAGTTTAAAAGAGTGAAAAGAGAAGAGAGAAAAGTGAATAGAAGATGAAGAAATCTGCTTTATAGCGGATTTCAACCATAATTATTCATTATTCTTTATTCAATATTCATTATATTTAATATATCAGGAGAAAACTATGCTTAATAAAATTTTTAACATTATTATCTGTGTGGGTGTGCCCTACATAGCAATAACATGGTCATTTAAAAATTTAGGAACCGCCATTGGATTTGGTGTTACCATTCTTTGTTTTATGGCATTGTTTATATTTTTCAGACCAAAAATATATACCATCCTTGGCAGAAACAAATATTTAACCAACCACGATGCAGGCTTTAATTATATGGAAAAAGCCTATGCAACGGGCAGAATGAATCCACAGGATATTTTAATTTATGCCTACATGCTCATTCGCGACGGGCACCTTGTTAAAGCCGAAAGGTTAATTGCCGGAACAATTCATCAGAACAAAAATAAATTAAGCGAAAAAAATCTTTTGGCAGCCGATCTTAACACAGCAATTATTTTGTGGAAAAGAAACGACCTCGAGGGTGCCATTGAAAAAATGGAAGGAGTGTATAACACAGGCTACCGTTCAACCGTTTTATATCAGACTCTTGGTTTATTCCATATTCTTTCGGGCAATTTAGAAAAAGCTGAAAGCTTTATGAATGAAGCAATGGATTATAATTCCGACGATGTGAGCATAAGAGATAACCTGGGATTTTTATATATTAAAAAAGGTGAATTTAAAAAAGCAAAAGAAATATATGATAAAATCTTTGAAGAAGGAGCACCAAACTTTATTGAAGCTTTTTATAACTACGCTTACGTTTTAGAGCAAATCGGCGATTTAGAAAAAGCCGAAAGCTACTACCAAAAAGCCCTTGGCTGCCCCGAAAGATTTTTATCAACCGTTAAGCTTTCTCTTGTGGAAATAGCCCTTTCAAGAGTTGAAGAGCTTTTAAAGAAATAAAGTTAATATGGGAGATGTGCCCACAATGAAATATGTTTATTTTGACTGCTATGCAGGATTTGATGTGCAAATGGCACTTGGAAGCCTTATTGATATGACAGACAATATTGATTTAGCCCAAAAAACTGCCGAGTGCATTTTAGAGCCTCTTACCCTTTATACCGAACAAACCAAAAGGCAGGGTATGGACTGCCTCTTTGCGTTTTTTGATTTCAGCTATTCTAAAAGTGATGACACAATGTTTCTGATAGACAATTCAAGCCTCGATGAAAAGCTTAAAACAAAACTCAAATCATGGTATAAGCTAAAATCAGACGGTAAAAAGGGTAATGATATTGAGGATACCCGCGAACTTTTAATGACGGCGGCAGCATTTGCTATCATTGATTCTTTAGATGCCGAAAAATTTTATGTTTCAGCAATTTTTCAGGGCGGCGGCGAAAGTTTCAAACCCTCTGCCCACACAGAGCTTTTAGGTAAGATTGCAGATCTTCCCATATACCCATGTGCTGAAACAAAGGAAATCTTAACCCCCGGCGGAATTGCATTTTTAAATGTTTTGGGTGCAAAATACATGAGCCCGCAAAGCCACGATGTTATAAAATCGGGCTATGGTGCAGGCGAAGACGAGCTTTCTATACCTAATATTGCAAGAGCAGTTCTTGCAAACGAAGATGAAACAGAAGAATCGTTTTTGAATTTTGAAGCTCTTATTTCAAATATGCAAGCGGAAATCGGAACAATAACAACTGCAGGGAATAAGTAATAGTGAAGATGTAAAAAGTATGGCACAAATCCGCATGCGGATTTGATTTAATTTTATATTGTGAAATCTGTGCATAATGAACATTATATTTTGTAGGGTTCGGCAATTTTTGACGAACCGTTATAGGCACATCTTGAAGGCTGTGCCCTACATTATTTTATTTTGCATAAATGCATTCCATACTATAATTCTACAAACTTAAAATACAGTGCTAGGAGAAAAAAATGAGAATTGTTATACAAAGAGTTAAATATGCCTCTGTTACAGTAGATGGAAATACGGTGGGCAAAATAGATAAAGGAATTATGGCACTTATAGGCTTTAAAGAAGGTGATGACGAAAGTCTTTTAAAGCCTATGGCAGAAAAAATGACAGGACTTAGAATTTTTAAAGACGAAGATGAAAAAATGAATCTCGCTATTTCAGATGTTGGCGGAGAAATTCTTGCAATTTCCCAGTTTACCCTTTATGCCGACTGCAGAAAAGGAAAAAGACCTTCGTTTACAGATGCACTAAAACCCGATAAAGCAGAGGATTTATACAATAAATTTGTTGAAATGTGCAACTCTTTAACAGGCAAAAAAACCAAAACAGGAATTTTTGGTGCAGATATGAAGGTTGAGCTTTTAAATGACGGACCGGTTACAATTATTTTAGATTCCGATGAAATTGTTAAAAGATAATTTCAAATAACAAAACGGATAGTGAAACAATATTGTTTTACTATCCGTTTTTTATTATTCCTTAAAAGCTACAAAGCCGCCTTTTCTTAAAACTGTTGCTCCTGAAAGCTTGTCGGCATTATGGCATATAACACACTTGCCTTTTAAAATATGAGCTTCATCAGATAAATTGATTACAGCCTTAAAAACTTCAGAATTACAGCTTCTTTTTATTATCATTAAGGAATCTGTTATTTCAAAGCCGATATCACCATTTTGAAGTGCAGGGCAGGAATTTTTCATTTCGCCAAGAGATTTAAACAAAAGGTAAGTCTCTTCATTTTTATTATCCCATTCATAATACCTTCGACAAAATGGGTCGCCAAAGCCTTCCATTGCAATTTCGTCGCCATAGTATATGCATGCATTACCCGGAAGAACAAATTCTAAAAACGCAGCCGTAAAAAGTCTTTGGGTGCCGAGGCTTCTTTCTTCTTTTGAAAGCTTATATTCCGCTTGTTTTTCTTTTGTGTTTGGCATTTCGCAGCCCGATAGCGAGTTTATAATCCTTGCGGTATCGTGAGTAGATAAAAAGTTCATTAAAGAATTAAGGCTATCGGCAGGATAATTTTCGCAAATCTCCATAACTCTATATGCAAAATCCTCTGCTGCTATTTTGCCGCAGACAAAATCTATTATGGCATTTTTAAAGCAATAGTTCATAACAGAATCAAGCTCACTGCCAACAAAATATTTTCTTCTTTTACCATAGCTTATTTTGTTTGAAGCATCTTCCCATACTTCACCCAAAACAAAGCTTTCTTTTTTAATTTCTTTAACCCTTTTTCTTAAAAGATAAATAAATTCATCGGGGAGTTCATCTGCAACATCAAGGCGAAAACCGTCAGCACCTAATTTAAGCCAATGAGAGATAACGCTTTTGTTATCTCTTATTATATAATCCAAATACCCATCGTTTAGTTCGTTTACTGCAGGAAGAGTTTTTATTCCCCACCAGGCATCAAATTTATGGGGGTACTCAGAAAAATTATACCACTGCCTGTATGGTGAATTTTCATTAGATACCGCACCTGTGCCAAATATTTTTTCACTGTCAAAATATATGCTGTTACTGCCCGTGTGAGAAAACACACCGTCTAAAATTATTTTTATGCCCATTTCATATGCCGCTTTGCATAGGCTTATAAAATCAGCTTCCGTTCCCAGCATTTCATCTATCTTTTTATAATCGCAGGTGTCGTAGCGATGATTTGAAAAGGCTTTGAATATAGGGTTTAAATATATAATTGAAACACCAAGGGATTTTATATAGGCAAGCTTTTTTTCTATTCCCTTTAAATTGCCACCATAAAAATCATTGTTTAAAACTTCGCCATTTTCGTTTGGTTTAAAATGCGGTGTATCGTTTTTGTTTTCGTGAATATAAAAAGGAGTAAGCTTGTTTTTTAAATCGCAATCCCCTTCTTTATTAAATCTGTCGGGAAAAATCTGATACATAACCTTTCCCTTAAACACATTAGGCACACAAAAATCTTTTTCATAAACGCTAAGCTGCCACATATCGCCACTGCCTATGTTGGTATCGTATTTGCCTTCTTTATAAAGCTCAAATGTAGTGTTTTCATCAGTTATTAAAAATTTGTAAAAATAAAGCCCGGCACAATCTATTGAAAATTTTAAAGAATATATGTCATACATATCCTCTTTCCTCATAAAACTCATAGAAAATCTATGCTCTTTTCCCGTGTGCTCATTTATAAAAAGCAAAATAACCTCTTTTGCCATGCAAGATGAGGGTATGTCAAGCCTTATAGAGCATACCTCACCCGCCTTTAAGCAACCAAAAGGGGTTTTATATTTTAAATTTTTACTGTCATATAAAATTCTCATAGCTTTTGCCTTTTATTTGCACTTCCAGATATTTTCAGCGTATTCGCTTATTGCACGGTCCGATGAGAACACCCCTGCTTTGGCAATATTTGTGAGACACATATTTCCAAATTTCATTTTATCTGTATATACTGAAGATACCAAATCCTGTGCCTTGCAGTAGGAATCAAAGTCTGCTAAGGTCATGTAGGCATCTGCCACACCATAAGAATTTGTTAAAAGTGATTTTGCAACATCGTCAAAACGAGCACCCAAAACATTTGATGTGAGCATATCGAGAACTCTTTGAAGTTCCATATTTCCTCTTGTGTAGTCTAGGGGTGAATAGCCTTTTTTCCAAAGCTCCTCTACCTCGTGAGCCTTTAAACCAAAAAGGAATATATTATCCTTGCCAACATTTTCAAATATTTCAACATTTGCACCGTCGAGAGTACCAAGGGTTACGGCACCATTTATCATAAGCTTCATATTGCCTGTGCCCGAAGCTTCTTTTCCTGCAATTGAAATCTGCTCGGAAATATCGGCAGCAGGAATAATTTTTTCGGCAAGTGATACTCTGTAATCCTCAATAAACACTACCTTTATTTTTTCGCGTGCTTCAGGGTCATTGTTTATTGTGTTTGAAACCGCAACAATAAGGCGAATAATCTGTTTTGCCATAGAATAGCCTGCAGATGCCTTTGCCGCAAATATAAAGGTTCTTGGTGGAATATCCAAATTAGGATTATCCTTTATCATATTATACATTCTAAGAATCTGCAGAACATTTAAAAGCTGACGCTTATATTCGTGAAGCCTTTTAATCTGAATATCAAAAATAGAATCGGGGTCAACATTAATTCCGTTTGCTTTTGAAATATAATCGGCTAAGCGAAGCTTGTTATTTCGTTTTATTTTTGCTAAAGTTTCTATAACCTCACTGTTTCCGTGATATTCCATAAGTTTTTCAAGCTCTTTTGAATCCTTTTTAAAGCCTGTTCCTATAAGGCTTTCAAGGTAGGATGTTAATTCGGGGTTTGCCTGGCAGAGCCATCTTCTGTATGCAATACCATTTGTAACATTGGTAAATTTTGAATTATCAAGATTATAATAATCGCGGAAAATGCTTTCAACTAAAATATTTGAGTGAAGTTTTGAAACACCGTTAATCTTGTGGCAGCAGGCAAGGCAAAGATTTGCCATTCTGATTTCACCATGGGCTATAACTGCCATATAGTCTATTTTAGCATAATCGCCCGGATAGATTTCGTGAAGTTTTAAAAGCAGACGACGGTTGATTTCAGCCACAATCTGGTAGATTCTGGGAAGCTGGCCCCCAAACATCTGCTCGCTCCATCTCTCCAGTGCCTCGCTCATAACTGTGTGGTTGGTGTAGGAAAGAGTTTTTTCGCATATTGCCCAGGCATCGTCCCAACCGCAGCCGTATTCGTCCATAAGAATTCTCATGAGTTCAGGCACACAAAGTGCAGGGTGAGTATCGTTTATATGAACAGAAACCTTATCCGAGAGATTATCAAGCGTGGCATACTTTTTAAAGTGCTTTGAAACAATAGTCTGAAGAGACGCACTAACAAAGAAATACTGCTGCTTTAATCGCAGAATCTTTCCGTCTATATGGTCGTCGGCAGGATAGAGAATTTTTGAAATGACCTCTGCCTTTGTGTTTTCTTCGAGAGCTTTTGCATATTCCCCTCTTGAAAAAGCAGCCATATCAAGATTTTTAGGCGATTTTGCACTCCATAGAACAAGCTTATTAACCGCCTCTGAATCATAGCCGGAAATATACATATCATAAGGAACTGCCACAACAGGAACAAAATCCACATGCTCTGCGTGGTAGCCGTCTTCATTCATATATTCATTAACTCTGCCGCCAAATTTAACCGTTACCGATTCATCGGCACGGGCACTTAGCCACACATCGCCTAAATTAAGCCAGTCATCTGGAAATTCCATCTGCCAGCCATCAATTATTTTCTGCTTAAAAATACCAAACTCATAGCGGATTGAATAACCGGTTGCCGGTATGCCAAGTGATGAAAGCGAATCCATATAGCAAGAGGCAAGCCTTCCCAGACCGCCGTTACCCAAACCTGCATCAGGCTCCATTTCGTAGATTTCTTCAATGTCTATTCCATTTTCTTTTAAAACTAATTTGAATTCATCTTCAATTTTAAGGTTGTAAAGATTATTGTGAAGAGATGTGCCAACCAAAAATTCCATAGACATATAGTAAACCTGCTTATTTCCATTCTTTTTGGTTTTATTTTTAAACTCCACATTCTTTTCAACTAAAATGTCTTTAACTATTAAGCAAAGTGCTTTATACACCTGCTGTTTTGTTGCTTCTTTAAATTCGCAGCCAAATTCTTTCCGGCAGGTTGAATCTAAAAGACCAAGTGCTGTTTTTTTATCCATCTATAAATTCCTTTCAAACCTGATTATTCTTAAAAACTAAAGGCAGGGATATTATATTCCCTACCTTTAGTATAACAAAATTTAATAATTTAATTATATTTTTGCAATTTCTTTATATAATCCCATATATTTCTTTCCGCTTTCCACCCAGCTGCTATCAATTCTCATAATATTAACCCTGTGTTTTTTGAGTTTAGTTCCATCATAGAAAAAGTCTCTTGCTCTTTCAACGGCATTTAGCATATCATGGGCATTGAAGAGCTTAAAGGTGAAGCCTCTGCCCTCTAAGGTTTCGGTATTAAGAGGCGAAACCGTGTCAACAAGTCCGCCGGTTTCTCTTACTATGGGAACCGTGCCATAACGCATTGCAATAAGCTGCGATAAACCGCAAGGCTCACTTTTTGAAGGCATTAAAAGAAAATCGGCACCAGCATACACAAGGCTTGCTAAGTGTGCATCAAACATTATATTTGCACTAACACTTTCGGGGTGAACAAAGCTAAGGAAACGAAACATATCTTCATAGTGAGCATCGCCCGTTCCCAGAATAACAAACTGAATACCCATTGAAGATAGGTTATCGGCAACCCACTCCACAAGTTCTAATCCCTTGTGCTTAACAAGGCGTGTTATCATGGCAACAACGGGAACATCATCTTTAACGGGAAGCCCCAGTTTTTCCTGAAGATATGCCTTGCACTTTGCCTTGCCTGCCATATTAGACGGGCGGTAGTTAAAGGGAAGCTTTTTATCGGTTGAGGGATTAAATGCTTCCATATCTATTCCATTTATAATTCCGCAGGTTTTATACTCATTTTCGGTAAGTATTGCATCGAGTCCATTTGAAAAATATTCATATTTTATTTCGCTTGCATAGGTCTTGGAAACGGTGGTTATTTTATCGGCAAGAACAATAGCAGTTTTCATTGCATTTATCATTCCGCTCTGTGTGCAAACATTTCTCCACTGCGGCGAAACACCCAGGACATCGTCTAAAAAGCCCTCGTCTGCTTTGCCCTGATACTCTATATTATGAATTGTGTAAACAGTTTTTACACTGCCAAGTTTTTCATTATAGACTGCTTTTAAATAGAGAGGCACAAAACCCGTCTGCCAGTCGTTACAGTGAATAATATCGGGGGCTAAATCAAGCCTTACGCACATTTCTAAGGTTGCCTTTGAAAAAAAAGCAAATCTTTCGCCATCGTCAAGATGACCGTATATGCTATCCCTATTAAAATAGCTTTCATTATCTATAAAATAATAAGTAACTCTCGATTTCTTTTTACCAGGTGTCCCTTTAGACACTACCTCTACCTTAAATATACCCACATAGGTTTCCCTCCAGGAAAGAGGCATAGTAAAGCTCGTTACATACTCAGTACAAAAATCGGGATTGTTTTTTATTTTAGAATAATATGGCAAAACCACCGCCACATCGTTTTCTTCATATCTTGATATTTCAGGAGGGAGAGATCCTAAAACATCACCAAGACCGCCTGATTTTATAAAGGGTGCTGCTTCACTTGTTGCATATAATATTTTCATTTGATATATCCTTTCAAAAACTATATTGTATCGCCCTTATGAACTATAACCGGCGAAGAAGAGCCGCCAATTAAAACCGCACCGGGAGTTACGGTAACGTCTTTATCTATAATGGCATTTTCAATTTTTGCACCTTTTCCTATGGTTGTGCCCTGCATTATAACCGAATTTTTAATGCTTGCACCCTCATCTATGGTTACATCGCGGAAAATAACCGAGCCTTCAACCTTTCCGGCAACTGTGCAACCATCGGCAACAATACAATCGCTCACACTGCTGCTTTCACTGTAAAAAGCAGGAGCTTCATCACGAACCTTTGTGTATATGGGGTAGTTACGCTTAAAAATATCGGCACGAATATCTTCTTTCATAATTTTAAAGTTATTTTTAAAATAAGAAACTATGTTGTGGTTTCTTAGTACCGCACCGCCGAATTCATAAACTTTTATTTTTATATCACCCTCAACAAAGCGGGAGAGAAGGAAATCTTTTTCAAAACTGTATCTTCCTCTGGACACATAGTTATTTATGATGCTTATAAGAAAGTTTCTTTCCATAATAAACATTCCCATTCCAACAAGTGCACCTTCGCCGGGGTGCTGACCTATGGTTAAATCGGTTGCCATACCATTTTCATCGGTTAAAAGCATTAAATCGTTTGAATCAGCTTCAAATGCAGTTAATTCGCGGTTTGCAATAACCGTTATATCTGCACCCGATTCAATATGCGATTTTAATGCCCTTTCATAGTCTATGTTGCAAATAACAGTTGTATCACACATTACAACATAATCGGGCTTGTTGGCCTGCAAAAACTTAACCGCATTTGAAAGTGCTTCGAGATTTCCTCTATAAACATTGGTTATGCCCGATGCAAATGGCGGCAAGATGTAAAAGCTTGCATTTTTGCGGCTTAAATCCCATTCCAAGCCGGAGCCCAGATGGTCCATAAGCGACTGATAGTTGTATTTTGTGATTAAACCAATTGAAGAAATATTTGAATTTACCATGTTTGAAAGAACAAAATCCACAAAACGATATCTTCCGCCAAAGGGAAGGGAGGCAACTGTTCTGTGCATTGTTAAATCGCCAAGAGATGCGTCATACACATTTGAAAAAATAATTCCTGTCATTTTCATAAAATTGAGCCTCCTTACTGTGTTACAACTTCGCCGGGCTTTAAATTAGTTTTTCTGCCCACAACGGTTATATCTTTTTTACTTGCGTTCACTTTAGCAGGAAATTCGCCGAGTTTTGCATTTTCGCCAATAACACTTTCTTCGCCAACTATTGCATATTTTATAACAGCACCGCTTTTTATTATAGCATTGGGCATTATAACACTGTTTAAAACAATGGCACCCTCGCCAACAACTGTGCCTGATGAAATAACCGAGTCCTTAACTGCGCCCTTTATGATGCAGCCTTCTGCAATGAGTGAATTTTTAACATCAGATGTTTTGGCAAAAAGTGTGGGCGGTTCGGCATTGTTTCTGGCATAAATTTTAAAATTATCATCTTTAATCTCAATAGGAACGTTGGGGTCAATAAGGTCCATATTTGCTTCCCAAAGGCTCTTTATTGTTCCAACATCTTTCCAGTAGCCGTCAAACCCGTAAGCATAGAGAGCTTTTTTGTCTTTTAATAAATTAGGAATAATGTTTTTTCCAAAATCGTTTGAAGAATCAGGGTCGGCTTCGTCTTCTATAAGATACTGCTTTAAAACAGACCAGTTAAAAAGATAAACACCCATTGATGCCTTGGTGCTCTTTGGTTTTTTTGGTTTTTCTTCAAATTCATATATTGAATCATCGTCGTTGGTGTTCATAATTCCAAAGCGGGAAGCTTCCAAAAGAGGAACATCTAAAACGGCTATGGTGCAATCAGCATTCTTTTTCTTGTGGAACTGAAGCATTTTATCATAGTCCATTTTATAAATATGGTCGCCCGATAAAACCAGAACATATTCGGGGTCATATCTATTTACAAAATTTATGTTCTGATAAATTGCATTTGCAGTTCCTTTATACCATTCGCTTTTTTTGCTTCTGGCGTAAGGCGGCAAAATATGAACACCGCCAAAAATTCTGTTTAAGCCCCAGGGTGATCCGGTGCCTATGTAGGCATTTAATTCAAGAGGCTGATACTGTGTCATAATACCAACAGTATCAATGCCGGAATTAACACAGTTTGAAAGAGGAAAGTCAATAATTCTATACTTACCTCCAAATGGCACGGCAGGCTTTGCCATTTTTTCAGTTAAAACCGTTAATCTGCTTCCCTGACCACCGGCAAGAAGCATTGCAATACATTCTTTTCTTTTTCCTTTAATCACATTAAAACCCCCAGTTATTACAGTTAATAGGTAATAAGTAATAGTGAATAAGTTTGGTACAAAATCGCAATGCGATTTTGTTTTTTACTCTTCACTCTTCATTTTTCACTTTTATAGTATCCCACGCTCATTGCAGGAAGAGTTAAGGCTATGCTGTTTTTTTGCCCGTGCATAGAAATGGCTTTTGATTTATAAGTTCCAAGCCGTGTGCCCTTGCCGCCGTAGGCGGATTTGTCGCTCGAAAAAACACACTTATAACTTCCCTCTTTAAAAACTCCTATGCGATAGTTTTTTCTTACAACAGGGCAGAAATTACAAACCGCAATTATTTCATTTCCTAAAGAATCACGCCTTACAAAAGCTATAACGCTGTTATCTTTGTCATCACAGCTTATCCACTCAAATCCGCCCCAGCTTGTATCCTCCTCCCAGAAGGCTTTGTTATTTAAATAAAAGAAATTTAAATCTTTAACAAACTTTTTAAACTTTTGGTGTTTTGGAAAATCCAATAAAATATAGTCTATTTCTTTTTCACTGTCCCATTCTGAGCTATGTGCAAACTCTCCGCCCATAAAGAGTAGCTTTTTGCCAGGGTGTGCCATCATATAGGCATAAAAGGCTCTTAAGTTATCAAATTTATCATCATAGCTTCCCGGCATTTTTTGAAGGAGCGACCTTTTGCCGTGAACAACCTCATCGTGAGATAAGGGCAAAATAAAATTCTCGGAAAAAGCATAGCTCATTGAAAAGGTGAGGTTATTGTGCATGCCCCTGCGGTATATTGGGTCTGCCGACATATATGAAAGGATATCGTTCATCCAGCCCATATTCCACTTAAAATTAAAACCAAGCCCTCCGTCTTCCCCGGGTTTTGTAACCATAGGAAAAGCTGTTGATTCCTCGGCTATCATTAAAACAGAAGAATCGTTTTCAAAGGCTGTCTTATTAAGCTTTTTCAAAAAATCTATTGCTTCTAAATTGTAGTTTCCGCCAAAAACATTGGCCCTCCAGCTTCCCCCCTGCCTTCCATAGTCAAGATAAAGCATTGAGGCAACTGCATCTATGCGGAAACCGTCTATATGATAAATCCTCTGCCAGAAGGAAATATCCGAAATAAGAAACGATATAACCTCGCCCTTTGCATAGTCAAAAACCCTTGTGCCCCAGTGTGGGTGCTCGTTTTTCAAACTATCGCTGTATTCATAACAAAATGAGCCGTCAAATTCGTAAAGCCCGTGGGCATCTTTGGGAAAATGTGCCCCTGTCCAGTCAAGAATAACACCTATTCCCTCACTATGACATATATCAACAAAGGAAGCAAAATCCTTTGGCTCACCAAAACGCGAGGTAGGTGCATAATATCCTGTTACCTGATACCCCCATGATTTGCCGTAGGGGTGCTCTGTTACGGGCAAAAGCTCTATATGGGTGTAGCCCATATCTTTTGCATAGCGGGAAAGCTTTTTGGCAAGGTCTTTATAGTTATAAAAATTACCGTCCTGGTGCCTTATCCACGAGCCTAAATGAACTTCGTATATATTTACAGGGCTTTTAAAAATATTTTTCTTTTTCTTTTCTTTTAAATACTCACTGTCTGTCCATTTAAAAGATGAAATATCATATATCTTCCCTGCCGTTTCGGGCGGAGTGCAGGTGTGAAAAGCATAAGGGTCGGTTTTATATATAAACTCACCATTTTCACATTCTATATAAAACTTATAATTATCAAAAATTTTGGCACCACAAATTTTTGTTTCCCATATTCCGCCGC
Organism: Clostridia bacterium; assembly: GCA_017629325.1. Lineage (GTDB taxonomy): Bacteria > Bacillota > Clostridia > UMGS1810 > UMGS1810 > RGIG1828. Next base: position 19,435 of record JAGBXL010000088.1, read on the forward strand.
CGATATTTTTCATTTTGGGGGCATCTGTGTTCCAGTTATTAAAATCCCCCAAAACTCTCACACTTCTTGCCTTTGGTGCCCATGTTCTCACGATAAATCCGTCTTTTTCTTTATGACAACCTAAAAATTTATAGGCATCGCTGACTTCACCTTTTGAAAAAAGGCTTATTCTTTCGTAAAGATTTAAACCTTTAGTTTTATTTGACACAAAGTACCTCCATTACTATCTTTATATGTTGTATATTTTCTTACCTCAATATATATATTGTATTTCTGTTTTTAACTTTTATGACAATTATTTATAAGGATAAGCTCTTTTTTCAAGGTAAAGATAATATTAAAGGACGGCGATTTTGTTTTGAAGTTTTTTAAATCAAAATATTTTCTTTTTATTTTATCTTTAATCTTTCTTTTAAATATATCTGCCTATTTTGCAGTTTCCCACAGTTTGCCCGAAAATATTACAATATCAAAAAACGATTCTCACGGAAAATGGATACCCGGGGGCTTTTCCTGGCTTGTTACAAGCCAAATAGAAAACACTGCACCCGCTATGGAAAATCCGTCGGAAAAAATAAGCGAAAACACATTAGAAAAATATAACGAAAAAATATATCTTTTCGGTTTTCTTCCGTTAAAAGACGTTAATGTTACCATCATCGACGATTTATATGTTATCCCCGGGGGCGAAAGCATTGGCATAAGTTTAAAAACAAAAGGTGTTTTAGCTGTTGGAATTGCCCCCTTTGAAACAGAAGATGGAAATAAAATATCCCCTGCAAAGCTTGCAGGGGTTAAAACCGGCGATATTATAACTCAGATAGACGGCAAAAAAATAGAAAAGGTAAGCGACTTAACGGGTGCGGTTGTATCATCAGATGAAAACATCACTCTTTCGGGGAAACGGGGCGAAAAGAATATAAGCTGGCAGGTTTCTCCACTTAAAGATAAAAAAGACGGCAAGAAAAAAATAGGAATATGGGTAAGGGAAACTGTTGCAGGCATAGGCACCGTTTCTTTTTACAACAAAAATGAATTTGCAGCACTTGGGCACTCAATATCCGATATCGACACAGGCTGCGAGGTTATTGCAGACGGAGGAAATGTATATAGAGCACAGATAATAGGAATAGAAAAAGGCGAAAAAGGCACTCCCGGCTCGCTTCGGGGTGTGTTTTCTGGCGGAAATGCCGGCAGCATAAAATCCAATTCATATTGCGGTGTTTATGGCACAATATCAAGCCTCCCAAAAACCCCAAAAGTTAAAGTGGCATCTAAAAACGATGTCCGCCCGGGAGAAGCTTTAATAAGATGCAATTTAGGAGACGGCACTAAAAACTACGATATAGAAATTTTGCGGATTGTTTCTAATAGCGAAACAACAAAAAATATGATAA
>JAGBXL010000089.1 GCA_017629325.1 Clostridia bacterium
AAATTTGCAAGGAGTTTGGCGTAAAAGAAGTCCGCACTCCCGTGTTTGAACACACAGAGCTTTTTCAGCGTGGAGTGGGTGATACCACCGATGTTGTTGAAAAAGAAATGTACACCTTTAATGATAAAGGCGACCGCAGCATAACTCTCCGTCCCGAAGGAACAGCAAGTGCTGTAAGAAGCTTTATTGAGCACGGAATGTTTAATAATCCTCAGCCTACCAAGCTTTTTTATAACATAAGTGCCTATCGCTATGAAAAGCCGCAGGCGGGAAGATACAGAGAGTTTCATCAGTTTGGTGTTGAATATTTCGGCACACAGTCTCCAACTGCCGATGCTGAAATGATTTCTCTACCCTGGACACTTTATAAAAGACTTGGTCTAACAAATCTCACAGTAAATATAAACAGCATAGGCTGCCCCAAATGCCGCAAGGAATATAATGAAAAGCTAAAGGCGTATTTAAAGCCTCATTTCGATGAACTTTGCGACACCTGTAAAAACCGTTACGACCGTAACCCCATGAGAATTATGGACTGTAAATCTTCGGTTTGTAAAGAAATCGTTAAAAATGCACCTCTTTTAATAGATTGCATCTGCGATGAATGCCGTGAGCATTTTGAAGCAGTTAAAAAATATCTAACATATATGGACATTCCCTTCCAGATAGACCCATATATCGTAAGAGGCCTTGATTACTACACCAAAACAGTTTTTGAAATCACAGCACGCAACGAACATTCCAACGGCACCATCTGCGGCGGCGGAAGATACGACGGCCTCGTTGAAGAGCTGGGCGGCAATCCAACCCCTGCCTGCGGCTTTGCTCTTGGTATGGAACGTTTGCTTCTCACAATGGAAGAACAGGGCATAGAAATCCCCTTTGCCGACAGAGGCGATATTTTTGTTGGCAATATCGGTGAAGAAAGCAGCTTTTTTGCTCAAAAGCTTGTTTGCGACTTAAGAAATGAAGGCATAAAGGCGGATAGAGACCACCTTGCAAGAAGCGTAAAGGCACAAATGAAATTTGCCAATAAGCTCGGCAGTAAATATACAGTAATTCTTGGCGACGATGAAATATCTGCAAAAATGGTTAAGTTAAAAAATATGGACGAAGGCACAGAAATTCAAATAGAGCTTTCGGCAACAAAAATTGCAGATTATATCAAAAGTGCACAGTAAGGAGAAAAAACAATGGATTTTGAAAAATTAAACGGACTTAAAAGAACACACAAGTGCGGTGAATTAACTAAAAATGATGCAGGGCAGGAAGTTGTTGTTATGGGCTTCACCAACTCTGTAAGAAATTTAGGTGCACTTAACTTTATAAATGTAAGAGATATATCAGGCATAGTTCAAACAGTTTTTAATAGCGACAATGCCGAAATGTATGAAAAAGCTTCAAAGGTAAGAGGCGAATATGTTATTGCGGTAAAAGGTGTTGTTAAATTAAGAGATGAATCTGCCGTAAATAAAGATATGGCAACAGGCGAAATTGAAATCGAAGCAACTGAGCTTCGTATTCTCTCTGCCGCAAAAACACCACCATTCTATATTGTGGAAAACAGCGATGTTAAAGAAGAACTCCGTCTTCAGTATCGCTATCTTGATTTAAGAAGACCCGATATGCAAAGAAGAATGGTTTTAAGAAGCCGTGTTGCTAAAATTGTCCGCGATTATTACGAAGCTAACGGATTTTTAGAAATAGAAACTCCAATACTTGTTAAGAGCACACCCGAAGGTGCAAGAGACTATCTCGTTCCAAGCCGTGTGCATAATGGCTCTTTCTATGCTCTTCCACAGTCTCCTCAGCAGTATAAACAGCTTTTAATGCTTTCTGGTATGGACAGATACTTCCAGATAGCAAAATGCTTCCGCGATGAAGATTTAAGAGCAGACCGTCAGCCCGAATTCACACAGATAGACTTGGAAATGTCTTTTGTAGATGAAGACGATGTTATGACAGTTAACGAAGGCCTTTTAAAAAGAGTGTTCAAAGAAATAAAGGGAATAGATTTAGAAACTCCCTTTATCCGTATGCCATATACCGAAGCTATGGACCGTTTCGGCTCCGATAAACCCGACACACGCTTTGGCTTAGAGATAACAGATATTTCGTCTGTTGTTAACTCTTGCGATTTTTCAGTGTTCACATCTGCCATAGAAAACGGCGGCAGTGTAAGAGCAATAAATGCCAAGGGCCTCGGTGATAAAATTTCCCGTAAAAACATAGATTCCCTCGGCGAATTTGTAAAAACATACAGAGCAAAAGGTCTTGCGTGGATAAAGGTTAACTCCGATGGTGTTCAGTCGCCCATAGCTAAATTCTTCAGCGAAGAAAAATTAAACGAAATATTAGCTTCCGTAAATGCCGAAGTTAATGATGTTATCTTTATTGTTGCCGATGCAAACAGTGTTGTTTTTGCATCTCTTGGTGCACTCAGATGCGAAATTGCAAAACGTTATGACCTTATAGATAATAATAAATATAACTTCCTTTGGGTAACCGA
>JAGBXL010000090.1 GCA_017629325.1 Clostridia bacterium
CTTTTGCTATTTAATCACCCGAAAAAAACAGTCTGTTTGCCATTTTATAACATTGGTATCTATGTATTCCCATATTTTATCGTAATCTTCTTTATTGCGAATAATGTGGTCGTGGAAAGACCTTTGCCAAAGAATTTCGCCATATTTATTTGTTGTATATGACTTTAATTGCCCTATTATATTTTGTAGGGGAGGGTTTCCATGCCCTCCCGAACTTTCTAGTTCCACAATTAAATGAATATGATTTGGCATAATAACATATTTGCTTATTGCAACACCAACATAATTGTGATTGATATATTGTATAGTTTTTTCAATTTCTTTTCCTATTTCGGTTAATGTGTTTTTCGGGAGGGGACAGAGCCCCTCCCCTACAATATTTGATAACAGGTGTTTTTTATTATGTGTGCATATCGTAACAAAATACGCACCTGGCAGAGAATAGTCATATTCCTTAAGCCTTGTTGGTTTTCTTTTGGGGAAAATCATTTTAATTCACCGCATATTATTTTTTCTTCTAAAATTCTTATTAAATCGGCAAGCGAGCCTTCCTTTGCGGTGCAAACAATTAAATCTGCCTTGTTTTTAGCTTCGATTATTCCGCTTTCCACACAAACCCCTATATCTGCCATTTCTATCATGGGAATGTCATTTTCCTGATCGCCTATTGCAACGGAGGTGTGTATGTTTTTTAAATATTCTTTAATAAATTTAACTGCATTTCCTTTGGTGCCATTTATTGAATTGAATTCAAGCCCTGTTTCCCAGGAGTTAGATATAAAGGTGTTTTTAAACGCTTCAGATTCAAGGCAAAAATCTTTAAATATTTTCATATCTTCTTTATTTTCGGTTACGCAAACCACCTTTATTGGATAGCTTGAAAGCTCATCATTTGAAAATTTTTTTCTCGCTGTGTTTTCTGCCTGAACGGTTTTGGGTGTGTAGTAAACATAGAGCCCTGTTAAAAGCTCTCTTTTATCTCCCAAAGCTTCAAGAAATTCACCAAGGGTAAATTCTTCTTTTTTTTCAAAAAGAATACTCTCGTTTTCATAGTCGTAAACAACACTGCCATTACAAATGCAGGCAGGGGCATTTAAAAGATTAAAAAATTCTGTATTTTTTAAATATGCCGCAGTTCTGCCTGTTGCCATTGTAAATTTTCCGCCGTTTTGGGTGAAATATTTAACTGCATCTATGTTTTTTTGCACAGGTTTAGTATCAATACTAAATGTGCCGTCTATATCCGAACATATTAAAATTCCTGAAAAAATACCCATTATATTTATTCCTTAAATTTCGTATTCCCTTTTTATTAAATCAACTGTTATGCCTGTGTTAAGTTCCATTGCATCTTTGGGGTAAACTTCTTTTATGTAGCCTTTATAAAATTTATTTTTAAAATATTCTATTGCATCTTCTCTTGATTTGCCCGATTTCAAGATTTGGATAATTTCGTCGGCAGTTTCGCGGGCATTCTTTTTGGCATTTGCAAAATAGGTTTTGGTATCTTCTTTACCAAGAAGGCCAAAATGAGGAACCAGAATATTTTCGATATCGAGCTTTTCGGCTTTTTCTATTGATTCTATTGCCATTTCAACTCCAACAAGGTATGATGGCACAACTGTTCCTTCGCCGTCGTAAACACCTATGGATTCGCAGCCCAGTAGAAGTTTTTCTTTTTTATTATAAAAACCAACGGAGCATTTTGTGTGTCCAGGAAGATTTATAACCTCAAATTCCATATCGCCTGCCACTATTACATCGCCATCTGAAGCAGGAATATCAACTCTTAAATTATCTGCAAGGTCTTTGTAGCTTTCAACTCCGCATTTTTTTGCAAATTTCTGGTCTAAATCACGCATAACTGCCTTGGCACTGTCTTTGGCAAAGATTTTTGCGGCATATTCCCCTGCCACAACCTTTGCATCGGGCCATATTTCGAGTATGTAGGCAGAGCCAAGTGCATGGTCGTAGTGGGAATGGGTTAAGAAAATATAGTCTAAATTTCTATTGCCTATTTCTTCTTTTATTTTTTCGGCAACACCAAAGCCCGTGAAACCAAAGCCCGAATCGTAAAGAATAGCGGTTTTTCCATCGTCTATTAAAAAGGCACTGTCGCCCGTGTGAACTCTTACATCTGTTATTTTAATCATAAAAATCTCCATTCCGCCGCCATACATCGGCACAAATAGTAATAAAATTTCTCTTATCTGTATGGCAAGGAATGATAAGAGATTTTTACGCCCCTGTGCGTTTCTGAGCAAACGCGAAGAAAATTTCGCACGGGCAATTAAATCCGCCGGAGGCAATAACGCGAAAGAAA
>JAGBXL010000091.1 GCA_017629325.1 Clostridia bacterium
ACTATGATTTCATTTTCTTTATCTATATAGCCGGGTGAATAGCTTGTGAGAGATGATACTGTGGCTGTGTCGATATCGAGCACGCCGCCATACTGACGCTCAAGAGCAAAAAGAGACTGAACCTTTTTCATAACCCCTTTTGTGCGTGCTGTTGCTCCCACAAGAAATGTATCGTCGCCTTTATATTCTTTATAGTTTTTCTGGATAAAATCGCGTACGTTTATTTCATCCTGCCAGATACCTTCGGTAAAACCATTCCAATTTTCGTGTTTCATAATATTTCCTCCTTTAAAAGTATTTGGCTGATTGCTCAAAAGTTTTTATGGTAACAAAAAAGAGCAATTCAGCTTATAAATTCAATAAGTTGAATTGCCCAGACGGTCGGCATTATAAGCATTTACATTCCCCCGCGGTTAACCGCGAAATCCGTCAGTAGTGTAAATGTTGTATTTGTATTTTCATTATAAGCTACATATTGTGGTTTGTCAAGGGAAAAGACTAACAATTTTTTAACATTAAACTATAATTTTATATGGCTATATTCCTAATTTATTTTCTCTTGCATAATAAAAAAGGTATTGCTGTGCAACTCCTGCAAATTCACCAAAGTGCTCAGCAGCAAAGCTTGAGATTTCTTTTTCTTTTGCATTTTCATTAAGATAGAGAGTTTGAACAGTTCTTTTTACCCAAACATCTATTGGAAAAGCCTCTTTTTTGCAGCAAGAAAAAAGAAGCACGCAATCGGCAACTTTTGGCCCAACACCTTTTATTTTCATAAGCTCTTTTTTTGCTTCGGTATAGGAAAGATTTTTTAAATTTTCCAAAATAACCTCACCTGATTTTATTTTATTTACTGCATCTACTATATAGGCGGCTCTGTAACCTGCTTTTAAGGGAGCAAGGTCATCTTCTGTTACACCCGAAAGTTCATCTATTGAAGGAAAAGCATAATATGTTTTGCCGCCAAATTCCAGTTTTTTGCCATACATTTGTGAAAGAGTGGAAACTATTTTTTTAATTCGGGGAATTGCATTCTGGGTTGAAATGATAAAGGAAATAAGACATTCAAAAATTTCCTGATTTAGTATTTTTATTCCCCAGCCAAAATCCATTGCGGTTTTAACATTTTGGTCGAATGAAAGAAAATTTTTGATGGTGTTATAGTCTGTTTCAAGGTCAAGATAATATTTCCATTGACTGTTAAATTCATCTGGTGTTATATTTTTTATGACAAGGGTGTTTTTTTCACAGGATATGTTTACCGGCTTTGAAAATGCAATGCCTGTATAACTGCCGTCATCTTCTTTATCCCACCTGAAGCATTGCCCGCACATAAAGGTGTGGGTAGGGTCAAAATCGGATATATTTTCTATTATTACTGAGTTATTTTTTGGGGTTATTTTCATAAGTATCACCAGTTAAATTTTATCACATATATTGTCAGGTTAATATAGAAATTTTGATATTGTAATAAAGCGGTAACATAAAATGCAAAAAAATTCAATAAAAATTTGTGTAATTTTTTATGCTAATTCCAAATAAAAAAGTTTTCTTTTTCAAAAATTTGTGATATAATATAGAAGATTATGTGATAAAGGAGCCGAATTTTTAGAATGAAAAAGAAAGTTTGTGTTATTTTTGGCGGCGAATCAACAGAATATGAGGTGTCTTTAAGGTCGGCATATTCTGTGATTGAAAAACTTGATAAAGATAAATTTGAAATAATAACAGTTGGAATAAGAAAAGACGGAAAATGGTTTTTATATGACGGAAGCTATGACGATATTCCGGGCGACAAATGGTATAACGACAATCTTTTACCCGTAAGCATTATGCACGGGCACAAAGAAAGTGCACTTTTGGCCTTAAAGCCTGACGGTACATACGAAAAAATAGAATTTGACGTTGCCTTCCCCGTTCTTCACGGAAAAAACGGTGAGGACGGAACAATTCAAGGGCTTTTTGAGCTTGCAGGAATTAAGTATGTTGGTGTTGGTGTTGTTGCATCTTCGGTTGGAATGGATAAAACCTTTACCAAGATTATTTTTGAAAACGCACAAATTCCCCAGGCAAAATGGGTTACAATTGCAAAGCATGATTTAAAAGATTTAGACAGCAAAATAGCCCAAATAGAACAAAAGCTTGGCTACCCCGCCTTTGTTAAACCTGCAAATGCAGGCTCATCAATAGGAATAGGAAAAGCAAAAAACAAAGATGAACTTTTAAAGTGCATTGATGAGGCATTTAAGTTTGATAGAAAAATTTTAGTTGAAGAATTTTTAACCGGACACGAGGTTGAATGTGCAGTTATTGGAAACAGAGGAAACATAAAAGCTTCGTGCGTTGGAGAGATTGTTGCTTCGCAGGAATTTTACACTTATGATGCAAAATACAGTGCCAGCTCAACAAGCGAATTATATATTCCGGCAAAGCTTAAAGATGAATATGCCCAAAAGGTTAGAGAATATGCCATTAAAGCTTTTGAAGCACTTGATGGCAAGGGGCTTTCCAGAGTTGACTTTTTTGTTGACGAAGAAAAGAAAAAGGTTTGCATAAATGAAATTAACACTCTGCCGGGATTTACAAGCATCAGTATGTATCCAAAGCTTATGGAAGCAAGCGGAACCGGATATTCGGAACTTTTGACCAGACTTATTGAAATTGCCCAGGAAGAATAATTGAGGAGATTAATGATGAATACAGATAAAAACAAATTTATTATATCTATAAAGGGATTGCAGACCTACGAAGACGACGAAAACAATACTGATATAAGCCTACTTACAGAGGCGGAATTTGAATATAATAACGGTGCATATTTTATTGACTATGAGGAATCGGAACTGACGGGACTTGAGGGCACAAAAACCTCAATTGAAATTGGCGATAACTATGTTTCACTTCAAAGAAGCGGAACGGTTAACACAAATATGCTTTTTATGAAGGATAGGAAAACATCTTCATATTACAGTACCCCCTACGGTGATATGCAGATTGATATTTTTACAGATTATTTAAACATTGATGTTACACCAAAGGGCGGAAAGATAAATGTTGATTATTTTATTGACATAAACAATTTATCAACAGGCAAGAATAATTTTGAAATAGAAATAGAGCAGGCAGAAATTGCACCCATGTCGCGTGCCTAAATTCATTAACATACCCTCACGCGAAAAAGCATTGAGAATCCCTATAAATTTAAAAAGGCTAAAAAGAAAGGACAAAAGAAAAATGAACGATATTATTTTTGAAATAAAGAAACAAATAAGCGAAACAATTTCTGAATCTGTTAAAGAAATTGGCACAAAAATAAACGCCGATGAAAACGCACTTGAAGCTGCAAGAAATACCGAAATTGAAATTGAGATTCCAAAGGAAAAGAGCCACGGCGATTTTTCTTCTAATATTGCAATGAAGCTTACAAAGATTTTAAGAAATGCACCTCAAAACATTGCAAAAGCTCTTATTGAAGGTATGAATACTGAAGGAACATATATTGAAAAAATTGAGATTGCAGGCCCCGGATTTATTAACTTCTATTTAAATGACAGCTGGCTCTATGATGCCCTTAAATGCTGTATTGAAAGAAAAGAAAACTACGGCAGACTCGACATTGGCAAGGGCAAAAAGGTTATGGTTGAATTTGTTAGTGCAAATCCAACAGGACCTATGCACATGGGAAATGCCAGAGGCGGTGCCCTTGGCGACAGTTTAGCCGGCGTTTTAGATATGGCAGGCTTCGATGTTACAAGAGAATTTTATATAAACGATGCGGGTGCACAGATTGATAAATTTGCCAATTCTCTTGAAGCAAGATATATTCAGGCATTAAAAGGAGAAGATGCTATTGAATTTTCGGAGGACTGGTACCAGGGAAATGACATTAAAAGACTCGCTTCAGGGTTTATTGAGATAAATGGTGACAGCTACCTTGAAAAATCCTCAGAGGAAAGAAAAGAAGCTCTTGTTAAGTTTGGTTTGGGTCACAACATTCCAAAACTCAAAACCGACCTTGAAAACTACCGCATTAATTATGATGTGTGGTTTAACGAAAGCACCATTCACGAAAACGGCGAAGTGGCAGAAACAATTGAGCTTTTAAGAAAGA
>JAGBXL010000092.1 GCA_017629325.1 Clostridia bacterium
GCTTCTTTTGGCAACACCCGAATAAAACATTTTTCTTGTTCTGGGGTGAACTGTTATGGCGGAGGCACCGCTGTTTTCAATTATTTTTGCAATTTCACAAACATCAATAAATTCATCAAAACCGCCGCGGATTTTACACATAACAGGAATTTTAACCGAGCCGGATACTTTCTTTACAATTTCGCCTATTAACTGAGGCTCTTTTAAAAGTGCACTGCCCTCGCCATTGCCGGTTATTTTTGGGGCGGGACAACCAAAGTTTATATCTAATAGCTTAACTCCCATTTCTGAAAGCTTAACCGCAGCTTCTGCCATAATGTCAGGTTCTCTGCCAAAAATTTGCACTGCCAGAGGCTCTTCAAGGGAATCTGTCTCTAAAAGCTCTAATGTTTTGCGGTCGTTATAATGAAGAGCTTTGGCACTTACCATTTCACTAAAAACCAAACCTGCCCCCCACTTTTTGCACATAAGGCGGAAAGCAAGGTCGGTTACGCCTGCCATTGGTGCTAAAATTATGTTGTTTTTTAATTTAATATTACCTATTTCTATCATAGATTATTTCCTTTAAAAAGGGGATGTAAAAAATAGTTTTTTACATCCCTTAAAAATCAGTCTTTTTTAGAGTTAAGAGTTAATAGCTCTTCCATGAAGGAATTTATATCTCTGAACTCGCGGTAAACAGACGCAAAACGAACATAGGCTATGTCGTTAATTTTTTTAAGCTTATCCATAACCAATTCGCCTATTTGTGTGGAAGAGATTTCTCTTTCAAGAGAGCTATTGAGAATGCTTTCAATTTCTAAAACCATTCCCTCCACCTGAGCAAATGTAACAGGGGTTTTTTCGCAGGCACGAAGAATACCATTTAAAAGCTTTTGTCTGTTATATGTTTGGCGTTTGCCATCTTTTTTAATTATAATAAGAGGGACCGATTCAACCTGTTCATAGGTAGTGAATCTTTTTTCGCATTTAAGACATTCACGGCGGCGGCGTATTGACGAGCCATCGTCTATCGGTCTGGAATCAATTACCTTACTTTCAAGATAATCGCAGTATGGACATCTCATAATTGTGCCTCCCATTAAATATGTTTATTTAAAAAATATGCTGTACAATATACAGCATATTTTAAAATTATTAGTTTCTGTTAAGGAAATCGGGAATTTCAAAATCGTTTGAATCAAAAGATTCCATATTCTGTGCATCGTCTTTTTTAGATTTGCCATCTTCAAAACCGGTTGCAACAACTGTGATAACGATTTCATCGCCGAGAGATTCGTCGATAGATGTACCAAAGATAATATTTGCATCGGGGTCAACAAGCTGATGAACGAGTTCGGAAGCTTGTTCGATTTCCATAAGACCTAAATCGCCGTTACCTGCAACGTTTAAAACAACCTTTTTAGCACCGTCGATTGTGGTTTCGAGAAGAGGGCTGTAAATTGCATCTTTAACAGCTTCTTCTGCACGGTTATCGCCTGATGCACGGCCTATGCCCATGTGAGCTACGCCAGTGTTTCTCATTACTGCAGAGATATCTGCAAAGTCGAGGTTAATGTAACCGGGGCTTGTGATAAGGTCGGAAATACCTTTTACACCCTGACTTAATATCTGGTCTGCCATTTTGAAAGCATCTTTCATAGATGTTTTTCTATCGCATATATCGAGAAGCTTATTGTTTGGAATAACAACAAGAGCATCTACACAATCTTTTAATGCTTCAATGCCTTCTTCTGCACGGGTCATTCTCTGCTTACCTTCAAAACCAAAGGGTTTGGTTACAACACCAACTGTTAATATACCCATTTCTTTTGCAATTGAAGCAACGATGGGAGCTGCACCTGTTCCTGTGCCACCGCCCATACCGGCTGTAACGAATACCATGTTGGCATCCTGAATTGCCTGTTTGATTTCGTCGCGGCTTTCTTCGGCTGCTTTCTGACCAACCTCGGGGTTAGCACCTGCACCAAGACCTCTGGTGAGCTTTTCACCAATCTGGATTTTGCCGCCTGCTTTTGTTCCATTCTCACCGAAAAGAACCTGTTTATCTGTATTAACTGCTATAAATTCAACGCCTGAAAGTCCGTCTTCAATCATGCGGTCAACAGCATTGTTTCCGCCGCCGCCAACGCCAACAACTTTCATGTTTGCACCTATAATTTCTCTTTCGTTACCATATTCTAACACGGTAATACCTCCTCTATCCCATATAGATAATTTATTATAACATAACATTTTAAATAATGCCATAGTTTTTTATAATTTTGTGCAGATTAAACAATTCGAGCTTTGAGTTTTGGAACTATTTAAATGGCGAGGTTTCCAGCCATTTAAAGCCTTTTGTGTTTATGATACTCTGCTTGTTACATTGCTTGTGTCGGAAAGCTCAATTATGCCGCCGTTTTTTGGATAATCTTCATCGAGAATTGCCTTTAAAAATGCTATTTTATATTCGAGAGTATCTTTATTTTCTTTACCGTCGCCTCCGAGATTGACAAGGGTTTTAGTAGCCAGAGTTAAAGAAATTTTTTCGGTATCTTTTATATTTATGGTTTTTACCTGCGGTATCATTCCGCGAACAGAAAGCTGGGTTAGAATTTTTA
>JAGBXL010000093.1 GCA_017629325.1 Clostridia bacterium
CGTATTCCTTTGCAAAATTTAACGCAATTTCTTTTTTGTTTTCAAAAATTTGCTTTGCACTAAGTCCTGTAAGTCTTGAAAATTCACCAATATGTGGTGTGAGTATAATCGGGGATTTTGCTTTTTTTAATAAACCCATATTTTGTGAAAGCACATTTAATCCGTCTGCATCAATAACAATTGGCAGATTACTTTCACTTAGTATCTTTTCAAGAAGCAGCCCGATGCTTTTTGAAGGGGATAATCCTGGTCCATATAAAAGTGCATCGCATTTTTTTAGTTTTTCATAAATATCTTTAAATGCCTTTTCAGATATAACTCCCCGTTTAGATTTAACAGGCATAGTCATAGCTTCTGTAAGCTTTATTTCAAAAATAGAATTTAATTCTTTGGCACAGCAAAGTGTAACTAGTCCGCAGCCGCCCCTTAAGGCTGCTTCGCTTGCCATACATGCTGCCCCCGTAAGTCCCGGTGATGCTGCACATATAGCAAGATGTCCGCAGTTTCCTTTGTGAATATCTTTATTTCTTTTTTTAAGTGAATTTTTAATCAAATCGTGATTTATTGGATTCTTGGCATCTGTATTTTCAAAAGATTTTTGTGCCTTTAAAAATAATTCTCTTATATGTGCATCGTTCATATATTTTCACCTTGTATATTATTTTACAACTCTTGGGGCGTATATCTTAAACGTTTCTATCATCTTTTGTGTAGGGTTAAACACAAGCTTTATCTTTTGCCCGTTTTTATAGAAAACAGCGTAGTAATCTTCTAATGCCGAAGATTTTGCACTGGCATCTATCACTCTTGCAAACTCACCGTTTTCTTCACTTAGAAATTCCTTGTCGCCTTTTTTTGCAAAGGCTGTGAAAGATTTGCAGTGAATAGTCATAAGTCTTTTTCTTCTTCTTTTGTTTGTAATTTTATCAATATCAAGTTCACCGTTTGTAAGGATGTATTCGTATTCCACATCAAACGACGTATTTATTCTGTATGCAGCATAAAAAATAAGCACAATAACCATAGGTAAAAAACCAATGAGCATAGAAGGAAACATAAGCATCACAATGAATGACACAAAAGCTAATAAAAGTGCTGCAAAATAAATGCCTATTTTTTTAAAAACTGTTTTCGCAGTTTGTTTTTCACTAATCATATATTCCATAAAGCTATCCATATTATTATCTTCCTTTTCTTATTGTGATAATTCATTTTATCATAAAAAAATTTTATAATCAATAGTTTGATATAATTTGCTCGGCACTTCTTTTAGGTGTGCGGTTAAAACGCTTGAGCTTTAAAAGTGAGTTTTTATCTCCAGTTGTCAGGTAGTTAAATCCTTCTTCACAACCAAAACTTACCTTGTATCCGCAGCATTTTAAAATAGAAACGCTTTCCTTGCTCACGCTTCCAAAAGGATATGCATAAGCTATTGTTTTCTTTCCTGTTATATCTTCAATAACATTTTCTGCCGCCTTTAAATCATAATAGAATTCTCTTATATAGTCATGGGTGTCTTCTTCTGTAAGCTTAAGGCTACCCTTTCTTTTTTTCAGTGAGTGCATATTATACGAATGGTTCTGAAAATCTATAAATCCGCTTTCGTGCATTTCCTTTATTTCTTTGTCTGTAAGGTGCGAATAATCAGGGTTTTTATCATGGTTCAAAGTGTAGTATTCCACATAATACGCAATAGGGGATATAACTGCTTTAACTCCATGCTTTTTAATAACAGGAAAAGCATATATATAATTATTTAAATACCCATCGTCAAATGTCAGCATCACTGATTTCTCGGGTAGCTTTTTTCCAGTGTAAACATAATTTATAATATCATCTGTATCAACAAATGTAAAACCTTGTTTTTTTAAATGAACAATATCTTCCTCAAATTTTTTAATGTTTAAAACATAGTCTGATTCTTTATTTCCGTCTGTAAATCCGTGATACATAAGTATAACAAGCTTTATTTTTTCGTCTGTTGTATTTGCACTTTGCCAAACACCATGTGCCGAATTAATAAAAACAACAAAACAAAGAAATAAGATAAAAAATAAATTGTAAATTTTGTTTTGCCTCACAGGCATCACCGATATATGTATATGATATAGCTAAAAAAATATGAGGAAAAACCATTGTAGTTTTTCCTCATATTTAAATAGTTATTTAATAACCACTATTTCTTTAACATTATCGTTGTATATTCTCATAAACACTTTTCCGCCGTCGTTTTCATATCTTTCAACATCAGAAATATCGCCTGGTTTTATTTTATTTTTGGAAAGTGCTTTTTCATATACATAAACTCTAACATCGTCTGTTGCAAAGTTTTCTGCTCTTTCGCTTCCTGCCTGAACATTTATAGAATCACTGAATTTTTTAATAACTCTTCCATAAACTGTTGTAAGATTATCGCTTATTTTTGTTTTGGCTTCGCTTTGTTCTTTCTTCATATCAAATAAAAGAGTTACTGCATCTATATTTCCGTCGGAGTCTTGTCTTAACTGTATAATATCACCTTCGCTAAGAAGCTGACCGCCTTCTTTTTTTAGAACACTGTCATTTTTTGCAGTAAGGCTTATTTGTTTTCCGCCATGGTAAGCATAGAGCTTGTGCACGGTTTCGCCAGATTCATTTGTGGAAACATTAACTTTTTCAACAATTGCCAATTCTGATGCTTCGTCAGCTTTGGCTGTCATATTTGTAACAACTATCGCTCCTGCTTTGTAGGTTTCACTAACATCAAAAACCATAACGTCATAAAGTCCGCCATCTGTAAATACATTTTTTTTCTTTATAGCATAATTGTCTCTGTTGCCATTTTTCGGAATGTCAAAAATAATTGTACCATCGGTTACACTAACACTCATATCGCTTCCTGTAAGTTTAGATGATGATGCCCTGAAAATAACATTTTCTTCGTCCATATTGAGTGTAAATTCATTTTTGTTAATATCTGAAGATGATTTTCCTGTAACAATTTTCTTGATTTTTCCGCTTGAATCTTTTTCATAGGTTATAAGCTGTTTTGTACTGCCAATTGCACTCATAGCTGCCTGATGAGTAAGATTTTTAGATGAATTAACTGTAATTTTTTCTGCAGCCTCTAAAGTTTCAAATTCACCTTTTTCGGTAAATATTTCAAATTTTAATGTTTTGCCCAGCCCTGAGCCAATTGCCATGTTTTCAAGATAGGCATAGCTGTCATTTTTCTGAAGTTCACCATCAAATGCAGCAATTTTTCCCTGTGCATCAAGGTAGAATGTGCCTTCATCTCCAATGGTAAAGTTTTTTGTGTAGCTTAGAGCTATCTTTAATTTCTTATCGCCAACATAAATATGCTCATCGCCTATTTCTGTAACTTTACCCGAAAGACTATCTCTTATAACATTTCCAAATATAACCTTATCGTCTTCACTTATTGTAAATGAAATAACATCCCATTCTTTAAGCTGTGAAAGGGTAATATATTCACCGCCAAGTTCAATAATAACGGTTTTATCTTCGTCATCAAAATCAAGTTTGAGAGTTTCATTTGTATATTTGTCTGTTATTTTACCTGAGGAAGCAAGAACATCATCAACAACGAAGTTCACTACTTCATTTACAAACACAATATCGTATTTCCCGTCAGAATCACTGTCAAGAAGTGAAATATAGCCGGTATCTATCATAGCAAATTTTTCATTTCCCGCTATTTTTCCATTGTAAACGACAACAGCGTCATTTTCTAAAGTAAGCTTTGTAGATTTAGCACTTGTTTCAGGATTCTTCCAGTAGTGGAGAGCTTTTGAAGAAAGAGAGTTTTCTAGTTTTTCAATTGCATCTGCCTGAACTGTAATAACGCTGTTTGCATTTTCTGTGGGAACAATAGCAATAATTTTTTTGGTTTTATTAGAATAATACGCATCAACGTTAAAACCTAAAATTGTTCTTGTGTCTGTTTTTCCTGCATCGTAATTTTTATCGCCAATTCTTATTTCATTTTTAGAAAGTGCAGCCTTTCCGTCAAGAACAGAAGAGCCAACAGCCTGAACTTTTCCTTGAATAAGGCTCACATCAAGCTTATCTTTAAGAAGAGTTTTATCTGTAATTTCATATTTGATGTTTGAGCCAAAGCCTGTTTGCTCCATAAGGTTTATTCTAAGAGCATTATAAGCCATAATTGCAACATCGCCACGGCTCACATAGTAGTCGCTGCTGGCAGACACACCTTTAGAAAGTCCGATTGATGATGCAACCGAAACATACCCTGCCGGAAATCCGCCCTTTGATTTTGCCTGAACTTCATATCCCAAAGCTCTTATAAGAACTGCCAGAACTTCGCTGAATTTTATTTTATCTTCAGGTCTGAAAAGACCGGTGTCATCACCAATAACAAGGCCGTGAGCTTTGGCGGAATTTATAAATCCCTTTGCCCAGTAATCTTCAGCCACATCAGGAAATTCACTTTTTTGAGAAGTCTGTGCCGATTTAAAAAGTCCCATAAGTGCAATGCCAATCTTTGTCATTTCCGATCTTTTAATATCGTCATCAGGTCTGAAAGCGCCAGTTCCGGCATCGCCCACCATAATTTCAAGGGCACCTAGAACCTGTGCATAAGTTTTGTATTGTGTATCTTTTACATCTGAACTTACAGATGCAATACCAATGTTTGTCGTCAAAGAAAGAATCATAATAAAAGCGAGAATAGAAGCTGTAATTGTTTTAAGTTTTTTCAAATGCCTTTCCTCCTTTGAAATTAACTACGGATATATATTATCGTATATAATCCTATATATCAACCCACACTTTTTTCCAATTAAAAATCCTACTTTAAATTGTTATTGTATTATATTATCAAAAAATTGTTAAAGCATTAAAGAAAGCTGGCTACGATGAATACCTTAAAATTCAGTAAGCAGCTTATGACAGATATTTGGCAAAATAATATAAAAAAACTCTTAAGGAAATTTTCCTTAAGAGTTTTTTATTGAATAAATTCTATATCTTCTATACCTTCAAAATTACCTGATAGTGAGATTATTTTGTTTTTAACCCTTTCATATTCATCACCCAAAAGAATGCTCGGTTTAAAATCATTTCTTTCTTTTACCGACGAAATAGAGCAGGGGATAATGCTTGCATTTTCTTTTTCAAAAATTCTTACTCCGTCTTTAAAGCAGAATTTGTATCCGAATATCATTGTGTCTTTGTCTTTGGGGCCTCTGTTTCCACCAAAACAAAAATTTCCCAAGCTGTATGCAATGTATTTTCCGTTGTATTTTTCTATTCCTTGCAATATATGGGGGTGATGTCCCAAAACTAAATCAGCTCCCAA
Organism: Clostridia bacterium; assembly: GCA_017629325.1. Taxonomy (GTDB): domain Bacteria; phylum Bacillota; class Clostridia; order UMGS1810; family UMGS1810; genus RGIG1828. The sequence goes on from JAGBXL010000093.1 coordinate 5,321, forward strand.
ATCTATGGCTAAATGAGCAAATTGAATCTGGTCATTTGTAGGGGTATTCATATTTTCCTCACCCCAATGAAAGCTTGCAATAATAATATCGGGATTTTCAAGCTTTAAATTTTCCATCACCTTTGAAAAATTTATTCTTTCTGCATAGGTCAAAAGGCTTGTTCCAATAAGACCTATTTTTACTCCCTTAATTTCTATAATCTTATATTCACTTCTCCCAAAAGGTGTTATTCCGCTATCTTCAAGATGCAATTTGGTGTCATTAAAGGCGGTTTCGCCATAGTCCATTGAATGATTGTTGGCTAAATTTGCAGCTTCAACACTGCCCTCATAAAGAATTTTTGCATATAGTGGATTTCCCCTGAATGCATATTCTTTATCCTGCCTTTCGCCCCTTTGGGAGAGTGTGCCTTCAAAATTAACAATGGTTAAATCGTCTTTTTCAAATATCGGCTTCACATTTTCAAAAAAATGAGCATAATTCCTGCCATTTTTTTCAAACTCGTCGTCAAACGAGCCTCCGCCCAACCCGTTTATATCAACGCCTAAAGTGCAGTCGCCCACTGCCGAAATGCTTATGTATGTGTGTTTATCTAAAGGCACTGCATCAGATTTAACACTCTCAATATATGTTTGCACAGGTTCAGTGCTGTTATAGTGCAAAAAAAGCCCAATATATATGCCTAAAAGAATAAATGCAACGCACCATACTCCTATTGCTTTTTTCATTTGTATCCTCCAAAAACACTTTTAAACTATATAACTCATTCTATCATAAACCTTGTTATATTTCAATATTATAAAAAACGCCCTGCAAAAACTTAATTTTGCAAGGCGTTTTATCTTTTATTATATATCTATGTCCCCTTCGTTTAATTCAAACACTCTCATATTTTTATTCATCTTTTGAATTGACCTGCCGGTTACTTTGTTGATACTATCTTTTAATTTGTAAACGTCTCGTAGCAAACTAAAATATAGTTCCTTATAGTCCGGTTCTTTTTCGGGCATCATCTCTTCAGGCATATAAGGTGTATTGCATTTATTTTTACTTTTAAAATTTTTACTCATAAAGTTCACCCCAATAAAAAATGCGTTCCCGAGGGAACGCACGAAAAAGTGTATTCTCTCGTTGCGACCAAGCAACACCATATTTACACATTAGAGAAATACGGAAAAGAGAGAAACACCTTTTACTAAAGGTATAGTTTCCCTAATGTGTATAAATATATTAAGATGCTACTTGGTCAAAACAATTATATCACATAAAATTTGTATTTACAAGTTTTTTAAATAAAAAATCAGACACATCATATAATGACATGTCTGATTCTAAAAATTA
>JAGBXL010000094.1 GCA_017629325.1 Clostridia bacterium
AATCATGCCATGGTGTCGAAGATAAAGAACTGGTATTTAATTTGTTAAACATAGCCATGAATTATGCTGTTCAAATGAATAGTGGCTTTGTTTTTCACTCGTCTTCGGTATGCTGCAATGGAGTGGGTGTTGCGTTTTCGGCAAAATCGGGAACAGGTAAGTCAACCCACACTAAATTGTGGCTGGAAAATTTTGAAGGAAGCTTTATATTAAATGACGACACCCCCATAATTTCTCTTAATAAAGACGGCACATTTAATATCAGAGTAACTCCATGGGCAGGCACAACAGGTATTAATAAAAATGTAAGTGTACCCCTTAAAGCCGTGGTGTTTTTAGAGAGAGATTCAAAAAATTCAATAACGCAGCTTTCTGTTCAGGAAGCAATAAAACGTTTTTTTGAGGGCGTAAAAACCCCACTTACAGATGCTATGCTATCAAGTGCACTTGGCACACTAAATAAACTTCTTATTTCGGTTCCTGTTTATCTTCTTAGGTGCAACATGGAGCCGGAGGCAGCCATAATATCCTATAATGGTATATTTGGCAAATAAGCAGGCTCATCCAGCAGCCATGTCGCGAGCCGAAACTCATTAACATTTACTCTCGCGAACAAAGAATATCGTGAATTCCTATATAGTAAAAAATACAAAAGGAGAACAAAACTATGAAAAGAATAATATCTCTTATTCTGACTCTTTTAATGCTTCTTTCAGTTGTCCCCACAGCTTTTGCTGCAGATTTTTCCGACTTTGGTTTATCACACTGGGCTTATGAATATGTAAATGTTCTTGTTAACGATGGTACAATAAACGGCTATGCCGACGGAACATTTCGTCCCGAAGGCACAGTTACCAGAGCTGAATTTGTTAAAATGATAGGTAATGGTCCTGAAACAAGAGCAGAAACTTTTGATGATGTTGCACCATCTCACTGGGCATATTCTTATATTATTTCATCAGGTCTTGAGGCACTCACAGATAATATGTTTATGCCCGATACTCCCATAACTCGTGGTGATGTTGCTGTTCTTTTATGGAAGAGAGCAGGCAGCCCCAAGGGAGTAACAGCTCCGCCGATAGTGCATCGCCAGAACGAAAACTACGATGCAGTATCGTGGGTATATACCAATGGTATAATGGTTGGCAATGACTATATAGATTTGCGTCTTAATGACACACTCACCCGCGGCGAAGCATCTGCACTTATAGTTCGTTCAAGAAATGTTAATGCACAAACAGAAAAAACTATGTTTGCCCAAAAGGTTAATCCCGGTATATATGAAGCTGTATATAACGCATTTTTCCTTGTTGACAGACCCTATGATGAAAACGCTACCATAACAAATGGTGAGCTTGCTATGGCAGCAGCCAGACTTCAGTCAGGGTTAGATTTTCCAACATATCCCAATCTTTCTGCGGAAGTTAAGTTTGAGCATAAGTATGCACAGCCCATAAATATGCTTTCGAGATATTATCTTGGTGAGGAATGTGATAACGCTGCTTATGCTGATAAAAACGCCACAGTTAAAGAGGCAATTGCGGCAATTATGTTTGCAGCACGAAATAGTGCCTCTGTTTATATTCTATCGGGAACTCAAAACTATCCTGGAATAACAGAAGCATTAAATGAAAAATATAATTCTATGCTTAAAACTGCCTATGCAAATGGAATATGGTTTACAACTCCCGAGGATCTTAATCTGGAAAAAGAAGTAACAATGAAAGAGCTTGCCTGCATAGTTCTACAGTGTAATGGTTTTTCAGGCTTCCACAAAGGTGTACTCATCACTCCCGAAACAACAAAGGCAATTAATTTAAAAATAAGAGCAGACTTTAACTCCTATCCCCAAAATGCTTCTGATTATCGTTTGGTTTTAGAGTCGGTTTCAAATAGTGTTTACGAAAAACCATTTATAAATGCTGTATCTATGCCCAAAAATAGTTACAGAGCAACAAATGAATTTAGCCAGATTTTTGTATCTATGTTAGAATCATGGGTTAGGGCATTATCAAACGCAGGATACAAACTTGAAGCAACATATTATCCTGGAATTACAGTTAACACAGGAAACGGCTATACATTAAGAACAAAACTTGAGTTTACCAATATTCCTGCAAACACAAAGCTCGGTGATATTGTAAATTGCATCAGCGAAGAAGACGGTAACTTTTCTTTAAATAGCGGTGATGTGATTTATGCCGACATAGACACCGGCAAACCTGTTACCGATGTGTATTTCCCCATTGATGATATGATTCTTAGCCAGTTAATAAAATAAGCATAAATTTAAGGTGATAAAATGAAGAAAGTTTTCAAAATATGCCTTACATCAGCTATCACAGCATATATCATAAAGGCTATTGTTGATATTGTAATGTACATCTTTATGAGAAACGATCAAAGCGACATATACTATGATTTTTGGTATTTATTTATGCCCCAGGTTTCTTCGTCTGTTTTGATGGTTGTGTTTTACCTGATGTTCTTTTCAGAAAAGTTTTATGGGTTGTTTTTCAAGGTGTCCACGGTAGTTCTTGTTACAACAAATATTTTGTTTGTTGCTTTAATATATCTTGACAGCACCATCGGATATATATATTATTTTGCACTTGTTGCGGCAATGAATTTTTTAAATTCTCTATATCTTAAGTGCAATATTATTCCTGAAAGAAAACCCGGAAGCATAGAATATATTCCAATGTTTTTTGAACTTATTCCTTTTGTAAGCATGGTGCTTTCCCTTTATGCACTGTTCTGTTCCTTCCCAACTCTAGAGGAAACATCGGTATCAAAAATATGGGATTATTATGATGTAGTAACAGCTATTAAGCTAAATGTTATATCAGAGGTAATACTAATTTTTGCATATATGCTATGTACAATAAATAAGGCTGAATTTATAAGAGATAATATGTTGGAAGAATGAATATGAATAAAAAGGCGACCAAATGCCAAAAAACCCTATATTCCAAGGCTTTTCGGCATTTGATACAATTTATTTCAATTAAATTTATGCAAAATGCCTATAATTTCTTTTGATATTATGCTTGCAAGAAATGGAATTATCTGTTATAATAATGTTAATCTAAATTTTTTTAGGAGGTAGTAGGTAGAATGAACAAAAGTGATTTAATTGCAAAAATTGCAGACAAAGCTGAATTAACAAAAAAAGACGCTGAAAAAGCATTAAATGCATTTGTTGAAAGTGTTACAGAAGCTCTCAAAGCTGGCGACAAAGTTGCTTTAGTAGGTTTTGGTTCTTTTGAAACAAAAAAACGCGCTGCTAGAAAAGCAAAGAACCCACAGACAGGTGCTATCATTGATATCCCTGCATCAACAGTTCCTGCTTTCAAAGTTGGTAAAGCATTAAAAGACGCTGTTAAATAATTCAGTTTTTTAAAACCCTGCTTATTGTGAGCAGGGTTTTTTTCGTTATGGTATTTGTTGAAAATTTATGGGCTATGTGGTATAATGAGTTTGCAAAGCAAACTCAATGAATTGCCTGACGGCGTGAATTGAAATCAAAGATTTCATAAATTGAGCCTGCGGCTCATGAATTGCACTTCGTGCATTAAAGGCAATTCAATTCATGTTGCGATTGCAACAATTCATGGCTTTAGCCAATTCATGACAACGGAGTTGTCAATTCATTAAAATTGAGTGTCATCTAAAATGTATATTAATTATAAATTTTGCCCTGCGGCAACAATATAAAGGAGAACTTAATTTATGATAAAAAAACACCTGCTTCCTATATGCCTTGCATTTATCCTTTTGTTATCATTTTCTGCGTGCAATGATATTGCACCTGAAAATAATGCAAGTGATATTAAAGTTTCTTCATCGGTAACCGCTCTTGGCGAAGGAGAAACCAGCTTTGTTTTTTCTGTTGTAACTGCCGATGGAGAAAAAACAGTATTTAACATTTCTACCAGTAAAAAATATGTTGGGGAAGCTTTAAAAGAGCATAATCTCATAGATGGCGAGGAAGGTCAGTTCGGGCTTTATGTTAAAACAGTTGATTCTATAAGCTATGATTACGAAAAAGACGGAAAATACTGGGCTTTTTATGTTGATGGCGAATATGCTTTGGCTGGTGTAGATAAAACAGAAATTAAAAATGACAGTTCATATATGTTTAAGGCGGAATAATAATGAAATTAAGCGTAAAAGAGGTAGTAATATTCAGTATTCTTGGTGCAATAATGTATGTTTCCAAGCTGGTTATGGAATTTTTGCCAAATGTTCATCTTGTTGGTGTTTTTGTTGTCGCTCTAACGGTTGTATATCGCAAAAAGGCATTGTATCCAATATACGTATTCGTAATGCTCACAGGTCTTTTCTCGGCTTTTTCAACATGGTGGATACCATATCTTTATGTATGGCTTATTCTTTGGGGAGCCACAATGCTTATTCCACGCAATATAAAGCCTTCTTTTAAACCGCTTTTGTATATGACAGTGTGCGGTCTTCATGGACTTTTGTATGGAACACTTTATGCACCGGTGCACATGCTACTTTTTAGAATGAGTTTCAAAGGAATGCTGGCATGGATTGCAGCAGGTTTTGGCTGGGATATTGTTCATGCGGTAGGCAATTTTTTCTGTGGCTTTCTTATTTGTCCAATAATAACGGCAATAAAAACAGGTGAAAAATATATTGGTTAGAGCATATAATAGATAGAAATATTATATCTTAAGGAGACATGAAAATGAATGTATGCATATATGGTGCATCAAGCATTAAAACCTCGAAAGAATATATTGAAGCAGTGGAAAAACTGGGTGAAGCTTTGGCAAAAAACGGGCATGGTCTTGTTTTTGGCGGTGGTGCTTCGGGCCTTATGGGAGCAGCTGCCAGAGGCTTTGCAAAAATCGGTGGCAAAATAATAGGTGTTGCACCCCGATTTTTTGATGCCGACGGAATACTCTATGATAAATGCACCGAATTTATTTTTACAGATACAATGCGTGAACGCAAAAAAATTCTTGAAGATAAATCCGATATTTTTATAGTTTGTCCGGGCGGGGTAGGAACCTTTGATGAGTTTTTTGAAATCATAACCTTAAAACAGCTTGGCAGACACAGTAAACAGGTAATAATATTTAACACGCAAAATTATTTTGACGAGCTTATAAATATGATGAATAAAGCCTTTAAAGAAGATTTTCTCACCGAAAAAACCCTTTCACTCTATGAGGTTGCACAAAGTGAAGACGAGGTTTTACAATTTATTAAGAATTATAAGGGCGGAAATTCAAATATAAAAGATACAAAATATATATGAGGTGCAAAAATGGATAAAAAAACACAATCGCCTATCTCGATGCAGGCGCAGTTTTCAGCATCACTTCACCGTGAGGCACAAAAAAGAGACTATATTGTAAATGATGCCATAATGGTTGAAAAGCTTACAGAACTTGGCGAAAAATATACTGCCGACTGGCTCTCAGACGAAGAGTTTTCTGCCACCTTCAAAGGTAATATGGTAGGCTATTATCTGGGGATATGCGTAAATTGCTTGTGCGGAGGATTAAGCTGTGCTGATGCCTGGGCAGATGGTGATAATAGGCTTGATAAAATAAAATATGATGAAATCTACGAGGGCGGAGTGTGGAACAATGTTTTTGTTCTTCTTGAAATGACCGATCCCAATGAATGCAAGGATTTTCAGAATTTCATAATTGAGCTTTACGAAAAATGGGTAGTGCTTTTAAAAGATTATTTTAGCCTAAAAAATGCAAATGAATATATTTTAAAAACTCTTTCATCATTCTTTCAGCTTGGTGTAAGCTTAAGACTGGATATTTTGGGCTACTAAATTGACAATAGCTGGTATTTATTATATAATTATCTATAAGTGTTTTTTAAATATACTTCAGGACGTGATAAAATGTCATTTAAAGTAAATATTTTAGGTGTTAAGGTAGATAAGGTAAATGTTAACGAAGCTGCCGATATAATAATGGAATATATCAAGGCAAAGGATAAGCCGGCAAGTGTTTTTACCCCCAATTCCGAAATTATTATGATGGGCTACCGCGACGAAGAATTCAGAGATATTCTTAATTCCTCCGAGCTTTTAACTGCCGACGGCATAGGTGTTGTATATGCGTCAAAAATAGTTAAAAACCCCATAAGTGAAAGAGCCGCAGGTTATGATATTGCTTGTGCAACCCTGGAAAGATTAGCAAAAATTGGCGGCAGTGTATATCTTTTTGGTTCAAAACCCGGAGTTGCAGAGCTTGCTGGAAAAAATATTACTGAAAAATATCAGGGCATTAAAATAGCCGGATATAGTGATGGATACTTTAACGAAGAAAAAGAGAAAACAATTATCACTAATATACAAAGAAGCAATCCCGACCTAGTATTTGTGTGCCTTGGTGCTCCAAAACAGGAAAAATGGATAGCTTCTCATAAAAACGAACTTCCAAATGCGGTATATATGGGAATTGGCGGCAGCCTCGATGTTTTTGCGGGTACAGTTAAAAGAGCACCCGAATTTTTTACAAAGCATGGTATTGAATGGCTATACAGGCTTTGCAAGCAGCCCTCACGATTTGTAAGAATGCTTGAACTTCCGCGATTTGGATTTAAAGTACTTTTAAAAGGCAGAAAATTCCCACAGGAAAAATAATCAGGAGATAGAATTATGAATGTAGAATTACTTCAGCACAACCCAGAAAGCCAAAAAATAGTTGCTGCAGCGGCAAAGCTTTGCTATTCATCATCAGAAATAAATGGCATATTAAATGGGCTCGATAGTGAAAAAACCGCAAGCTTTATTGAAAGGCTTATGTCTATGGGTCATGAAAGCCCCCTGGAGCATATAAGCTTCACCTTTGGTATAGAGGGGGTATCGCGTTCTCTTTTAGCCCAGCTCACCCGTCATAGAATAGCGTCTTATAGTGTTAAATCACAACGCTATGTAAATGAGGGAAAATTTGAATTTATAATTCCAAAAGAAATAGAAGCAAACGAAGATGCCAAAAAAATCTTTCTTGATGCAATGGAAGATGATGTTAAGGCATATAACAATCTCACAGAAATCCTTTTTGAAAAGCACTATGCCGATATGCTAAATTCAGGTGTGCCCGAAAAAAAGGCAAAAGGTGCAGCCGAAAAAAAAGCAATAGAAGATGCCCGCTATGTTCTTCCCAATGCTTGCGAAACAAAGCTTATTGCCACCTTTAATGCCAGAAGCCTTCTTAATTTCTTTAATCACCGCTGCTGCGAAAGAGCACAGTGGGAAATAAGGGATTTAGCTTGTGAAATGCTTAAACTGGTAAAAGAAATCTGCCCTGTTATATTTGAAACCGCAGGTCCTCCTTGCCTTGTAAAGCCTTGCCCCGAGGGTGCAATGAGCTGTGGAAAAATGCTAG
>JAGBXL010000095.1 GCA_017629325.1 Clostridia bacterium
GTCTATAAGGAGCCTGAGATTATCCGTTTCTATAAGAACACCTGCATTTGCAGTTCTCAAAATTTTCATTATACCCCTTCTTTTGCTCTTCTGTAGCTTTCTGCTTCTGTGCAACCATTTTCAACAACGTGGCCCGGGAGGGGAACGAGTTTTTCATGGATAGCATCAACAATCCAGCCTGCCTGTGGGAAGAAGAATTCGTCAAATTCAAATGGAGGTGTGATCCAGTTACGAGCGCCAACAACAACCGGAGGAGCGTCTAAATCATCGAAGCAAAGCTGAGTGATATTTTCAGCAACATCGTTCATAAATGAGCCTCTTGCACATGCATCAGAAACAAGAACAACTCTGCCTGTTTTACGAACAGATTCTGCAATCTTGGTGTAATCAAGGGGAACGAGTGAGTGAAGGTTAATAACGTCTGCTTCAAAGCCATATTTTTCGCTTAAGATTTTAGCTGCGTCCATAGCACGATAGAGAGCTGCACCGATTGTAAGGATTGTAACATCTTTACCGTCGCGAACCTTATTAACATCACCAAATTCGATTTCATATCTTTCTGCCGGAACACCGCCTTCGTGGAACTGTTCGCCAACATCGTAGATTCTCTGGCTTTCAAAGAATACAACGGGGTCTGTTCCTTTAAGAGCTGTTTCCATAAGACCTTTAGCTTCCCAAGGTGTTGCAGGGAAACATACTTTAAGACCGGGGATATGAGCACAAAGTGCTGTCCAGTCCTGAGAGTGCTGTGCACCATATTTTGAACCAACAGATACTCTGAGTACAACGGGCATCTTAAGAATACCTGCACTCATTGCCTGCCATTTAGACATCTGATTAAAGATTTCATCACCTGCACAACCAATGAAGTCGGCATACATAAGCTCAATAAGAGCACGACCTCCGGATACTGCATAGCCTACTGCTGTACCTACGATAGCTGCTTCTGCAATAGGTGAGTTAAAGAGACGGCAATATGGGAATGCGTCCATCATACCACGGTAAACTGCAAACGCACCGCCCCAGTCGCGAACATCTTCGCCGTAAGCAATAAGGGTAGGATCTTCATAGAATCTGTCATAAATAACTTCGGAAAGTGCATCACGGAGGTTAAAGAGTTTCATTTTTGAAACAGGTTTACCATTTACGATTGGTGCTCTTTCTTTTTCTTTTAATTTTTTATATGCAGGAACTTCTGCAAGTGGCATATTAACTTCGGGCTCACGGTCATCGAGTTTTTCGATTTTTTCGTTGGAGAACATAAGGCGTTCAACAACTGCGGGGTCAGCTTTGAAGTCAATGTAGGGGCTGATCTGTGGGTCAGATGCAGCTTTGCAGATCATTGTCATTCTTTCTGTTGTTTCAGCTAAGATTTCATCGAGCTTACTATCACCAGCAACACCTGCTTCGATAAGACCAGCACGGTATGTGATGATAGGATCAACCTCTTTCCATGCATCGATTTCCTCTTTGGTTCTGTATGCATTCTGGTCAGATGTTGAGTGGCCTGAATAACGATATGTAACTGTATCAAGAAGAACTGGGCCTTCGCCTGCTCTAAGGATTTTAAGTTTTCTTTCCATAGCATCGATAACTGCAAGAGGATTGAAGCCGTCGATTCTTTCTGCATGGAACTGTGTTGGGCTTATGCCTGAGCCAATACGTGCAAGCATATCGTAACCCATTGTTTCACCTCTGGTCTGGTCGCCCATACCGTAGGAGTTGTTAAACACATTATAAAGAATGGGCATGCCGCCTTTGTGGCTTTCCCAAAGGGTGTTAAACTGATCCATAGCGGCAAAGTTCATAGCTTCCCAAACAGGACCTCTAGCCATTGAACCGTCGCCGGAGTTACAAACAACAATACCCTGCTTATCGTTTACTTTTTTAAACAGAGCAGCACCTGTTGCAATCGCAGCAGAGCCACCAACGATAGCATTGTTGGGGTAAATACCGAAAGGAAGGAAGAATGCGTGCATTGAGCCGCCCAAACCTTTGTGGAAGCCTGTGTCGCGGGCAAAGATTTCGGAAAGTGTTCCATAAAGGATAAAACGGATTGCAAGTTCTTTAACATCGCTAACAGGACCTAATTTTTCTGTTGCACGAAGAGCAGAGCCGCCTAAAAAGCCTTCCATTATTGTCATAAGTTCCTGTTCGCTTAATTTGTGAATACAGGAAAGTGCTTTAGCTAAGATTTCAGAGTGGCTTCTGTGTGAACCAAAAGAGAAGTCGTTCTGGTCTAAAAGATAAGCCTGACCTACTGCTGCTGCTTCCTGACCTATTGAAAGGTGGGCAGGGCCGGGGTAGGTTGTTTCAATACCATTGTAAAGACCTTGTGTCTTTATCTGGTTGAGCATTGATTCAAATTCACGAAGAACTGTGATATCACGGTAGATACGAACTAAATCTTCGTCTTTAAAACGTTTACGTTCTTCTGCAATTGTTTTGTTGTAAACATTTACGGGAATGTCTTTAAATTTGATCTTGCCTTTTGCTCTGGTTTCGGCAGGATCAACAA
>JAGBXL010000096.1 GCA_017629325.1 Clostridia bacterium
ACAAGCCATCTTCCTATGAACTGGTATAAATTTTTAATAATTGTATCACTGTATGCGTCTGCAATAACAAGCTTTATGGGCGGCATAATGTATTTAACCGGCTATATATATAACATGCAGTCGGCAGGAGAAATAAATGCTTATATGGTATATATGGAATATGGGAAAGCACTTTTAACAGCAGATATAGCTTATGGAGCCTTATCGGTAGCCTATGGAATTTTTGGATTTATTGTTCGCTCAAAATTAGCACATTTTAAGAAAAATGCACCAAGGTATCTGTATGCCTGGTATGCTATGGGGCTTATAATAAGCATTGGCTATGCAATAGCCACCTGCATTATAGGCACGGCACCTGTGTCTTTTTTTGCAGCACAGCTTCCGGGGTTTATAGGCGAAATAGTGCTTTTGTATCTTAACTATATATATTTCTCAAAAAGAAAACACTTTTTCGTTAATTAGGAGATATTAAATAAATGAAAGAAACAACACTTTGCTATATAGAAAACAGCGGTCGCTATTTAATGCTTCACCGCATTAAAAAAGAAAATGATATAAACCATGGCAAATGGATAGGTATTGGCGGAAAGCTTGAAGAATGCGAAAGCCCTGAAGAATGTGTTGTAAGAGAAATTTATGAAGAAACCAATCTTAAAGTTTATAGCCTTAAATACAGAGGAAAGGTAAAATTTATATCAGATATTTATGACGATGAAATAATGCACCTTTACACCGCAAATTCAGAAACAGACTGCATATCCGTCTGCAATGAGGGTGAATTAAAGTGGATACCCAAAGAAGATGTTTTATCACTTAATCTCTGGGAGGGCGACAAGGTGTTTTTAGAATATCTTTTAAATGGACACAAAGATTTTTTTGAAATTAGTTTAATATATAAAGGCGAGAGCCTTTTTGAAGTTATAAAGGAATGAAAAAATGAACCAAAAAACCATAACCACTCTTGAATTTGATAAAATAATAGCTAATCTTTCTTCCATGGCAGTTATGGATATAACAAAAGAAGCCATTTTAAAGATGAAAATAAGCGATAACATAAAAAAAATAAATCGTCTTCAGGAAGAAACTGCCCAGAGCTTAATGCTTGTTGCCAAAAAAGGCACGGCTCCCATTGGCTGCAGCTATGATGTACGCCCTGCCCTTAAGCGTTCACGCCTGCAAGGTGTGTTATCCCCTGGCGAAATTCTTAATATAGGCAAGGTTTTGGAAACGGGCGAAAAGCTTAAAAGCTACCCCGATGATATTAAGTGCGATGCTCTTTTTGAGCATTTTGAAGCTCTTTATACCGACAAAGCCTTAAAAAGAAGAATTTTTGAAAGCATTTTAGATGAAGAAAACATTGCCGATAATGCCAGTAGTGAGCTCTATGACATAAGGCGTGCACTAAACACAAGCTCAAATAAGGTAAGAGACCTTCTTCACTCCATTATTTCCTCTCCCTCATATCAGAACGCTCTTCAGGAGCAGATAATAACCATGAGGGGCGATAGATTTGTTGTGCCCGTAAAGGCAACACACAGAGGTGAAATAAAGGGTATTCTTCACGATACCTCGTCTAGCGGAGCAACTCTTTTTATTGAGCCAATGAGCGTTGTTGAAGCAAATAATAAAATAAGAGAATTAAAAATTAAAGAAAAAGAAGAAATAGAAAAAATCCTTATGGAATTAACCGAGGAAATCTCTTCTGTTTCAAAGCTTATAGAAATGAGCTACGATATAATATCCGAACTCGACTACTGCTTTGCAAGAGCAAAATTTGCCCTTAAATACGACTCATATCGCCCCCTCTTAAACGATAAGGGCATTATAAATCTGCAAAGGGCAAGACACCCACTACTTGATAGCAATAAGGTTGTGCCAACAGATATCCGCCTTGGAGGTGATTTTGACACGCTTGTTGTTACCGGCCCCAACACAGGTGGTAAAACCGTTGTTTTAAAAACAATAGGGCTACTCACCCTTATGGCACAAGCAGGTCTTCATATTCCTGCAAACGAAGGCTCGGAAATTGCAGTTTTCAAAAAGATATTTGCCGATATAGGCGATGAGCAAAGCATTGAGCAAAGCCTTTCAACCTTCTCGGCACACATGGTAAATATTGTGGATATCTTAAAAGAGGCAGACGAAAACTCGCTTTGTCTTTTTGATGAGCTGGGTGCAGGCACCGACCCCATTGAGGGTGCATCGCTTGCGGTGAGTATTTTGGAAAGAGTGCGTCTTTTAGGTGCAAAAACCGCTGCCACAACTCATTATAGCGAGCTTAAAACCTATGCCATGACAACAAAAAGAGTTGAAAACGCTTCTTGCGAATTTAATGTAGATACCCTCCGCCCCACCTATCGACTTTTAATAGGAATTCCCGGCAAAAGTAATGCCTTTGCAATTTCAAAAAGGCTTGGGCTAGATGACGATATAATTGAAAATGCCAAAAACTATATAAATGCCGAAAACATTAAGTTTGAAGACATTTTAACGCAGCTGGAAAAAAACCGTCAGGAAGCAGAAGAATTAAAAGAAAAAGCAAAAAGAGATAAAAAAGAAACCGAAAAATTAAAAACTGATACAGCTCTTAAAAATAAGCAGCTTACGGAAAAAACAGATAAAATAATTGAGCGTGCACGAATGGAAGCCCGCGAGATTTTAGACGAAGCAAAAAGAGAGGCAGATGAGGTTTTAAAGCAGGCTCGTGCTCTTCAGCTTGAAGCCGATAAAGCAGAAAAAATAAAAGAAATGGAAGAGGCTAGAAGAAAGCTTAACGAAAAAGCAAAACATAATTCCCAAAAGCTTTCGGAATCAATGTTTTCGGCAAAAGAGAGCTACAAAGCACCAAAATCTTTAAAGCTTGGCGAAGATGTTGAGATTGTTGCAATGCATCAGGTGGGATCGGTTGTTACCCTGCCCGATGATAAGGGCGATTTTATGGTTAAGGTTGGCATAATGAAATTAAAAACCAATCTTAAAGATGTCCGCCGTAAAAAAGAGGAAACACCCGTAAAATCCAAAAAGATAAAATCTGCATCTGCAGGCAGTGCCATTTCAAAAACCATGAGCCTTTCAAGCGAGGTTGATGTAAGGGGCGAAACTGTTGACACGGCGGTTGTTATTATAGATAAGTTTTTAGATGATGCCCTTATGTCGTCTTTATCTCAGGTGAGAATTATCCACGGAAAAGGCACAGGGCAGCTTCGTGCAGGTATCCACGCCTATTTAAAGCGTCTTTCATACATTAAATCCTATCGCCTTGGAACCTTTGGCGAGGGAGATAGTGGAGTTACTGTGGTTGAGTTTAAATAAAGGGAGAATAATTGATTTTTCTTACTTGACACGTTATGTTAAGCCGCAACTAAGTTTGCCTTACGGCAAGTGAAGTTATCTTCAATAGTGAAGTTCACTTCGTGTAGGGGATAGCCTTTAGGATGTCCCGCTGATAAAACATATCGGTTCGTCGGAAATCGCCGAACCCTACAACTTCATTTTTGAGAAACAAAAACTTCACTGCGTAAGCAACTTCACTTTGAACGAATGTTCAAAACTTCACCAAAAAGCTTGTCATCAAGATTATACAGTCTTAACACAAAAAAACATTGCTTTTTTGCTTGTGCTTTGCTATAATATAAAAATGTATAGTGTTATTATAAAAATAACTCTCAAAAGAAAATAGAAAATGGAGTGATAATTTTGAAAGAAGAAATGAATCTTGTCAAAATTCTGGAAATTATACTCAGATTTTGGTGGTTTGTACTCATATTTGCAATTATTGCAGGTATTATTGCGTTTTCAATCAGCTCATTTTTAATGACACCTCAATACACCTCTGTTGCCAGAGTGTATGTTGACGGCGGCTCGCAAAAAGCTCCCGGCTCCGGAACAACCTATAACGAAATTACCACAAACACCCGTCTTGTAAGCACATATATTGAGGTTCTTTGCGGTGATACCTATCTTAATTCAATAGCTAAAAAGGCAGAAAAACTCGATTATGAGATAACAGGTCAGGAGATTAAAGGTAATATCACCATGAACTCTGCCAATGAAACAGAAATTCTTGAAATAAAATATGCCGATTTATCACCTGAAAAAGCTCAGGCAATACTTCAGCTTATTTTAGATAATGCTCAAAGAGAAATAAACCGTATTATAAGCGGATGTCAGGTAAATATTGTAGATAACGCTTCACTTCCCACAACAACATCATCACCTAATACAAAACAAAACACCTTTATAGGTGCATTTGCCGGTGTTATTCTCGGTGTAGCCGTAATATTTATAAGAGAGCTTCTTGATACCAGAATAAAAGATGAAGACGATTTAAAGAGCAGATACAATCTTCCTGTTTTAGGTGTTATACCTAATCTGGATGTGGATTAAGGAGGTAAACTGTGATGAAAAAGAAAACAAAAATCAAAAATATAAATATCAGCTCCGACACCTCCAATGCACTTGAAAGAAAAAACAGTGAAAAAAGAATAATAAACCCTCAAACATCTTTTGAGATTATAGAAGCATATAAAGCAACAAGAACAAATGTAATGTTTTCATTAAACAATGAAAAAGGCTGCAAAAAGGTTGTTATCACATCTCCCACATCGGGCGAAGGTAAAACAACAAGCTGCATTAACCTTGCCTACACATTTGCAGAAACAGGTGCAAAGGTTCTTATTATTGATAGCGACCTCAGAGCTCCCAGACTACATAAATATCTAAGTCTTTCAAACGAAAAGGGCTTATCAAATATTTTGGCAGGCTTTAATGATGTTGATGAATGTTTAATAAAATCCAAGCGTGAAAATTTAGACTGCCTAACATCAGGCCCTATTCCGCCTAACCCTGTTGAACTGGTATCGGCAGACACAATGAAAGAGCTTTTAGATACCCTCAGTGAAAGATACGACTATATCTTCATAGATACTCCCCCTCTTAACATTGTTACCGAAGCACTCATTCTTTCAAAATATGTAACTGGTGTAATTGTTGTTACCCGCCAGAAATATACCATGTATAAAATGGTTGAAAGAGCTATTAACTCTTTAAAATTTGCCAACGCAAGAATAATCGGCTTTATTATGAACGATGTTGAAGACAATAAATATGTTTACGGCGGCTACCGTGTAAACGGCGGATATCGCTATGGTAATAGGAAGAGCCGTTATGTTCGCTACGGCTACTATGGTGTTGATAACAGTCAGGCAAATTCCGCAAAAAAAGAGGAATCTAAAGTTAAAGAAAAATAATGTGAGGTAATAAAAATGACAAATTCCCCCAAAGGAATTATAGATTTTCATTCTCACATTCTCCCTGGTGTAGATGATGGGGCAGACAAGCTTGAAACTTCTTTAAAGATGCTGGAGATTTCCAAAAGTCAGGGTGTGGAAACTATTGTTTCAACATCTCACTATTATAATTTCCGTGAAAGCATAGAAAGCTTTGTTTCAAGGCGTGATGATGCAGTATATAAATTGGGTAAAGCTATAAATGAGCACGATTTAGACCTGCCTGAAATAGTTGTTGGTGCAGAGGTAAGGCTCTTCCCTGGGTTAAGCAATGAAGAAAACCTTTCTATGCTTTGCATTGAAGGAACAAAAAACATTTTAATAGAAATGCCTTATTCCACATGGTCGCCCTGGATGTATAACGAAATATATGCTATTATAACCAGAGGCTACACACCCATTATGGCACATATCGAAAGATACTTAGGGCCGGTTAGCGAAAAGGAAATTTTAGAAAAACTTCTTTCAATGGATGTTTTTGTTCAGTGCAATGCCGAATCTTTTTCAAGCTGGAAAACGAGAAGATTTATTAAAAAACTTATAAAGCATGGAAAACTAACCGTTATCGGCTCGGATTCACATAACCTTGAAAGCCGCATATCACATATTGACGATGCCGCAAATTATATATTAAAAAAATACGGCGAAGAATTTTTGAATGTGATAATGAAAAACGCAGCATATTTAATAAGAGAATAATAAATGAATTAAAAAAACCTTTGTATAATATAAATTATACAAAGGTTTTTTAATTCAGTGAAAAGAGAAGAGATAAGAGTGAAGAGAATAAAGAAGAAATCCGCCCAAGAGAAGCGGATTTCTACCAATTCTTTTCTCTCTTCTCTATTATCTTTTATCTGCCTGCACCTCATGCAGGCATAGGGAGGCTGCTATGCTTGGTATTATCTGGGTTTTTATAATTCTTTTATCGTGTCTTTATGCTTTTTTAACAGGCAACATAAATCAAGTGAGCGAAGGCTTCTTTGCAGGGGCTTCAGGGTGTGTGGAATTTGTTTTAAAGGTGGGCGCCTTTATGGTTTTGTGGCAGGGGATTCTTTTGGTGGCTCAAAAAAGCGGGCTATCACAAAAACTCTCAAAGCTTTTGGGGCCTCTTATTTCTTTTCTTTTTAAAGATGTAAAAAAAGAAAGCACTGAGGCAAATCTTATTGCCAATAACATAAGCGCCAATATGCTTGGCCTTTCAAATGCCGCAACGCCTAGCGGAATAGAAGCAATGAAGGAGCTTTCAAAAAAATCAAAAAATGGGATTGCAACCGATGATATGTGCCTTTTTGCAGTTATAAACACAGCCTCAATGCAGCTTGTTCCGTCAACTCTTATTGCAATGAGAGTATCTCACGGAAGCCAAAATGCCGGCGAAATTCTCATTCCTGTGTGGATAGTTTCTTTTTTAACCTTGGTATTTGCAATATGTGTGTGCAAACTATTTTCAAAGAGAGGCGAAAAAAAATGGCACAAGTAGGTGTTTTGTGTGTACCCCTTATGATTTTTGTTATTATAGGCTATGGATATATAAAGGGTATAAATGTTTTTTCTGTGTTTAAAGATGGGTGCTCCGAGGGGGTAAAATCTGTATATGGCATTTTCCCTTCGCTGTTTGCCCTTTTTATTGCAGTTTCGGTTTTCAGGGCATCGGGGCTTGTTGAGTTTATATCCCATTTGTTATCTCCTGTGTGTGAATTTTTGCATTTTCCCCCGGAGCTATTGCCATTTGCTCTTTTAAGGCCCGTTTCGGGAAGCGGCTCTCTGGCACTTGCATCCGATATCTTTACCTCCTGCGGCACCGATAGCTTTACCGGCAGATGTGCCTCTGTTATGATGGCATCAACCGAAACTACCCTCTATGTAGCTGCAGTTTATTTTGGTGCAAGCAAAACAAAAAATATCCGCCATAGCCTTAAATGCGGACTTTTGGCGGATTTATTCAGCATGATAATGAGCATAATTGTGTGCAGTTGGTATTTCTGATTATGCAAAAAGATGTTGAAATGATATAAAATATGTTGTATAATGTCTTTGCCAGAGAAATCTGGCAGGCAGTTCGGGAATGAACATTCCGTGGACGGCTCGCCCCAAACCCCATTACATAATGGAGAGGGGGTGGTTGCTTTATGGAAAAAACGTTAATGAGAATATTGTTTTTTACAATTATCTTTTTGATAGTTTTCGATATAAAAGCAAATTAGTCGCCCACACGTCCAAATGTAGCGACTAATTATTAGTTCTATTTTGGCGAGCCGTTCAACGAACTGCCTTTTTCTATAATTATTATATATAATAAAATCTATTTTGTCAACTACTTTTGAAAATGCTTAATCACGTTATAGGTTTTTGAAAAATAACTTGTAAAATACAGGAAAAAATGATATACTAAAACCACTAATGGATATTTTTGAGAGGAATGATATACAGTGGAAAAAGAAAAATACTATATAACCACCGCAATTGCATATACTTCCCGTAAACCTCATATAGGAAACACCTACGAAATCGTTCTTACCGATGCCATTGCCAGATATCAAAGGCTTATCGGCAAAGATGTTTTCTTTTTAACAGGTACCGACGAGCACGGCCAGAAAATAGAAGAAATTGCAAAAGAATGCGGCATAAGCCCCCAGAAGTATGTTGACGGTGTTGCAGGAGAAATCCGCGATATTTGGGACCTTATGAACACAAGCTACGATAAATTTATCCGCACAACCGACGATTATCACGAAAAAGCAGTTCAAAACATATTTAAAAAGCTCTATGACCAGGGCGATATTTATAAAAGTGAATACAGCGGTCTTTATTGTGTGCCCTGTGAATCCTTCTTTACCGAAACTCAGGTTACAGACGGTCTTTGCCCCGATTGCGGCAGAAAAGTAACCGTTACAAATGAAGAAGCATACTTCTTCCGTATGAGTAAATATCAGGACAGACTTATGAAACATATTGAAGAAAACCCTGATTTTATTCA
>JAGBXL010000097.1 GCA_017629325.1 Clostridia bacterium
ATACCAACTGCAATAAAATTTATGTTATCGCCTTCGAAACGGGCAACGGTGTAGCCGTTATCATCGTTTGTGAAGATTATATGGGTTAATTCCCCTGTTACTATATCTTTATTATCCATGCCGCCACCTCCTTTGCTTTATCCAATAACTAACCATCATAATATTATACACTTTTTTGAAAAAGCTGTCAAACTGCAAAAGAGCAAAAAACTGTTATATTTTGTAATGTTTTAATGCACCCTTGAAATTATTATTATAATATTGTATAATTTATCTTGACTTTAAATTGGGAGGAAATGTATGAAATATCTTATTATAAGCGACACACACGGATATATAACAGCAGCCTGCGATGCAATTAAAAAACATTCCCCCGACTACTGCATACATTTGGGTGATGTTGCCCAGGACTGCGAGGACCTTGAAGCAACATTTCCCAGGCAGAAATTTATTTTTGTTAAAGGCAATAATGATGTGTGGCTTAGAAACAATATGTTTCCCGATGAGAGATTTTTTGAGCTTGAAGGAAAAAACTTTTTTCTTACCCACGGGCACAAATATCATGTTAAGTTTGGGCTTGATGCTCTGAAAAAGACGGCTACAGAGAAAAAGGCAGATATTGTTCTCTATGGGCACACTCATATTCAGAATCTGGAAGAAGACGGCAGACTATTTATATTAAACCCCGGTGCAAGAGGAAAATATGCACTACTCACTATTGATAACGACACTATTAAAGCGGAGCTGTTTTGAATGGATAAAATTGATATCACCTTGCAGGAAAGCCGTGTGAGGAATATGCTTAAAACTGAATATATTGGAAAGGATTTTCACTTTTTTGAAGAAACCACCTCAACCTTTGACGCCGCAGACCATATAGCTATTAAAAACGGCAGCGTTTTTTGTGCAAGAAAGCAGACAAACGGAAGAGGCAGACTTGGAAGAAGCTGGGAATCGCAAAACGGCGGAATATATTTTTCAATTATTCTTATGCCCGACGCAAGATTTAGCGAAGTTCAAATTATGACGGCTCTTTGTGCGGTTGGAATAAGAAGGGCTCTTTCTAAATTCCTGCCCTGCTCTATTAAATGGCCAAACGATATAGTTTCAAAAGATGGCAAAAAGATATGCGGTATTCTTACAAAGCTAAAATTTATTGACGACGGAAAAGCAATTGTGAATGTTGGAATAGGTATAAATGCCAACACCAAAAAATTTGATGATGAATTAAAGTATGCTTCGTCGGTTGCTTTAATAACAGGAAAAGACATTGATGAAAACCTTGTTTTATGTGGTGCCCTTGAAGAAGTTGAAAGGTGCATTTCTTTTGAAAATATTTCAGAAACAATAGAAGAATACAAAAAGGAATGTGTTACCCTCGGCAAAAGGGTGAGGGTTTTATATGCCACCAGCGGCGAAAGCGTAACCGGGCTATGCGAAGATATTAAAGACGACGGAAGTTTGATAGTTAAAACAGACGAGGGCGAGATTATAAATGTTAGTTCCGGCGAAGTTTCGGTGAGAGGAATATACGGTGAAAATTATGTTTAAAGAAAATGCAAAATGTGAAAAAAGTGCTTTTGGGCCTGCGGTGCTATGGATAGTTTTTATGTATGTGTTTTACATAGTATGGGGAATAGGCGAAATTCTTTTGGGAATTAAGCTTCCGTTTATAATAAAGCACCTTGTGATGTGGGCACTTACAGGCTATTTTGTGTGGAAGCTTATTTTTAAATTTATGATTGAATTTGAATTTGCTGCAAGAAAAAATGAGTTTACAGCTATGAGAAAGCTTGGCAAAAAATCACAAGTTGTGTGCTCTGTTAAATATGAAAATATTGAGGTACTTTTAACCGACGAAACAAAAGATAAACTTAAAAATTATAAGATAAGCAAAAAATACGATGCCATAAGAGCATTTCAAACAGGAAAAACCATATATATGGTTTACAGATTTGACGGGAAGCTTAATTTATTTAAAATGAAGGTATCGGATCAGATGCATGAAAACATTTCTTTGAAGAAAGAGGAAATAAAATGAAACCACCTATTTTTAATTTGCTTACAAAATATGTTTCAAAGCAAAGAATTAAATTTACAACACCCGGTCATAAGGGTAAAATAAGAATGAGAACAGATAACCTTTGTAATATAGATATTGAAAAAATACCCGTTTCCGACAGTAATATGAGTTTGGAAGAAGTAATTAGAATGAGTGAAACAGAAATTGCGGGGATTTTTTCTGCCTCAAAAAGCTATTATCTCTCCGGTGGTGTTGCAGGAGGAATATATGCTGTTTTATCTTCGGTTTGTGCTCCGGGCGACAAAATAATAGTTGACCCCGAATGCGATAAAGCGGTTATAAATGCACTCACCTTTTTAGCTCTTCAGGTTGTGTTTATTAAAAGAAGCTACTGCGAAAGATACAGCATAAACGGCGGTATAAGCACTCAAAAGATTGAACGAGCCATAGAAAAATGCCCCGATGCAAAGATGATTATTCTAACTTCGCCTACATATTACGGGGTGTGTGCAGGAATTAAAAAGGCAGCACTATGTGCTCACGAAAATGGAATGCTTCTTATGGTTGACGAATCTTATGGTGCACACTTTACCTTCTCTCAAAAATCACCTGAGACGGCACTTGAGTGCGGTGCGGATATTGTTATACATTCGCTTTCTAAAACCCTTGGCGGATTTAAGGGCAGTGCACTACTGCACCTTTCTGAAACAATAGATGCAAGACTTTCATCTACAATAAAAGCAAACCTTGAGATTTATGAGGGAGACAGAGCATCGACTGCATTTTTGTGTGCAGCAGAGAACATTTTATTTTATGCCTTTAAAAATTCTGATAAATATGATGTTTTATTTAAAGAGCTTGAAAGAGGCAGAAAAATTATAAATTCCAAAACAGATATATTATGGTTTGGAATAGAAAACGGGCTTGGCTGCGATATAAGTGTTACCGATGAAACAAAAATAGTTCTTAATTTTTCGAATGTTAACATGTCGGCTGCCGAGGCAGCGGTTATGCTTACAGATAAATATGGAATAGAGTGTGATTATGCCGACAGTGAAAATATTGTTTTCTCTGTTTCGTTATATAACACAGCAAGCGAAATAAGAAAGCTTGTTAATTCTGTTTTAACAGTATCGCGCATTTTAAAGGTAGAGGGCAAAATAAAAGAATTTGAAGGAGGCCTTGACCTTTTTGACGAAGGACCCAATGCGGTTATGTCGCCCTACAAAGCATTTCACAGCGGTGGTGAGTGGGCTACACCGGAGGCTGCAGTAGGCAAAATATGCCGAAAAGTTATAAGCAAAATGCCCCAGGGAACACCAATAATTATTCCGGGAGAAAAAATAAGCAAAGAACAGGTGGATATGATTACGGATTTACAAAATATGGGTGTTACAGTTCACGGGATTGGCGATGACGGAAAGATTGAGGTATTGAGCCTAAGCGATTCATTCTATTTTTAACAAAGGCAAAACAGGCACACTGACTGTGTCTGTTTTTTATTTGAAGAAATATTTCCTCGAATTTACAATTATGTAACTTTGCTTGACAATGCACGATAAATAGTGTATTGTTATTATGAATGATACTATATGTTGGGGTGGTTTGTAATGCCAGGTAAGAAAAAAGAATATTCAAATGAGAGCATTTCCCAGCTTAAAGGTGCCGACAGAGTGAGGCTGCGTCCGGCAGTTATTTTTGGGTCGGACGGTATTGAGGGCTGCGAACATGCTATGTTTGAAATACTCTCCAACTCTATTGACGAAGCAAGAGAAGGTCATGGAGATTTAATTGAAATAACCAGATACCTTGACAAATCCATTGAGGTTACAGACTACGGCAGAGGTGTTCCCGTTGACTACAACCCCGTTGAAGACAGATACAACTGGGAGCTTGTTTTTTGCGAATTATATGCCGGTGGTAAATATGACAACAATTCGGATTCTAACTATGGATACAGTTTGGGGCTAAACGGTTTGGGTGCGTGTGCTACCCAGTATGCTTCGGAATATATGGATGTTACCGTTTATAGAGACGGATTTAAATATCAGCTTCACTTTGAAAAAGGTGAAAATGTTGGCGGACTTTCTAAGGAAGCTTTCCGACACAGACACACAATGACCAAAATCAGATGGAAGCCCGATATTGATGTTTTTACCGATATTGATATTTCGGAAGAACATTACAGAGATATATTAAAAAAGCAGGCAATTGTTAATAAAGGCTTAACCTTAAGATTTAAAAACGAAATTTCGAGAAATGAATTTGATACCACAGATTATGTTTATGAAAATGGGATTGTGGACTATGTAAATGAAATCACCGATGGAAATACAATGACCGATATTAAATATATTGAATGTGAAAGAAAGGGGCGCGACAGAGAAGACAAGCCCGACTACAAGGTTAAATTATCGTGTGCATTTTGTTTTTCAAACAAGGTATCAAAGCTTGAATACTATCATAACTCAAGCTTTTTAGAGCATGGCGGTTCGCCTGATAAGGCAGTTACAAATGCTTTTGTTTATACCGTAGACAAATACATAAAACAAATTGGAAAATATACCAAAAGCGAATCGAAGATTACATTTAACGATGTTAGAGACTGCTTAATTTTAGTTTCCAACTCGTTTTCAACAATGACAAGCTACGAAAACCAGACAAAAAAAGCTATCAATAACAAGTTTATTCAAGATGCAATGACAGAGTTTTTAAGACAAGAACTGGAAATATACTTTATTGAAAACAAGGTTGAGGCAGACAAAATTGCATCACAGGTTCTGGTTAACAAACGAAGCCGCGAGCATGCTGAAAAGGCGAGAGTTAACATTGCAAAAAAATTAAGCGGCAGTATTGATATTAACAACAGAGTGCAGAAATTTGTTGACTGCAGAACAAAAGATGTTTCAAAAAGAGAAGTTTATATTGTTGAGGGTGATTCAGCCCTTGGTTCGTGTAAGCTTGCAAGAGATGCGGAATTTCAGGCTATTATGCCAATAAGAGGTAAAATTCTTAACTGCTTGAAGGCTGAATACGATAAGATTTTTAAAAGCGAGGTTATTGTTGACCTTATGAGAGTTTTGGGCTGCGGAGTTGAAATCAATTCAAAGTATAACAAAAATCTTTCGCTTTTTGACATTGACAATTTAAGATGGGACAAGGTTATTATCTGTACTGATGCCGATGTTGACGGATACCAGATAAGAACGCTTATTTTAGCTATGCTATATCGCTTGGTGCCCACACTTATTGAAAAGGGCAAGGTTTTTATTGCGGAATCTCCCCTATTTGAAATAACAGCTAAGGATAAAACATATTTTGCATACACAGAAAAAGAAAAGGCAGATATATTAAAGAAACTAAGTGGTACTAAATGCACGGTTCAAAGGTCAAAAGGTCTTGGTGAAAACGACCCTGAGATGATGTCGCTAACCACTATGAAACCAGAAACAAGACGCCTTATAAAAGTAAACAGCGAGGAAGCACAAAAAACGGCAGAGGTCTTTGACCTGCTACTCGGCGACAATCTTACAGGCAGAAAAGACTACATAGCCTCTAATGGTCATATGTATCTTGAAATGCTTGACTTAAGTTAAGGAGGGACAGATATGAATCATACAGATATGAATATTACCGATACTCTGCGTGAGAATTATATGCCCTACGCCATGAGTGTTATTATATCGCGAGCACTTCCCGAAATAGACGGATTTAAGCCTTCACACAGAAAGCTTCTTTATACTATGTATAAAATGAATCTTATAAAAGGGGCAAGAACCAAATCGGCAAATGTTGTGGGGCAGACAATGAAATTGAATCCTCATGGCGACGGTGCTATTTACGAAACGATGGTCAGGTTGACAAAAGGAAATGAAACCCTTCTGCACCCTTTTGTTGATTCAAAGGGTAACTTTGCAAAGCACTATTCAAGGGATATGGCTTATGCTGCATCGAGATACACCGAGGTAAAGCTTGATGAAATATGCAGCGAGCTATTTAGAGACATAGATAAAAACACCGTTGATTTTACCGACAACTATGACGGTACTTTAAAAGAGCCTACTCTACTGCCCGTTACTTTTCCTAACATTCTGGTTAATCCAAATCAGGGTATTGCCGTTGGTATGGCAAACAATGTGTGCAGTTTTAACCTTAAGGAAGTTTGCGAAACAACTATTGCATATTTAAAAAATTCAAAGTGCGACATATATAAAACTCTTCTTGCACCTGATTTTGCAACGGGAGCAGAGCTTATATATGACGAAGCTGCCATAAAACAGATTTATGAAACAGGTAAGGGCAGTATAAAATTAAGAAGTAAATATCGCTACGACAAGAAAAACAGCGTTATTGAAATTTATGAAATCCCCTACACTACCACTGCAGAAGCTATTATTGATAAAACAATTGAGCTTATTAAACTTGGCAAAGTAAAAGAAATAACAGACCTTAGAGACGAAACAGATTTAAGCGGCTTAAAAATTACTCTTGATATTAAAAAGAGCACAGATGTTGCAAAGCTTATGGGCAAGCTCTTTAAAATGACGCCTCTTGAAGATACCTTTAGCTGCAACTTTAATATTCTATGCGGTACAACACCAAAGGTTATGGGCATTGCCGAGATTTTAGACAAATGGACACAGTTCAGAATGGACTGTATTGTTAGAAGAATTAAATATGACATAAATAAGCTTACTCACAGATTACATCTTTTGGAAGGCTTAAAGCTTATTTTACTGGATATTGACAAAGCTATTAAAATTATAAGGGATACCGAAAAAGACGAAGATGTTATTCCCAACCTTATGAGAGGCTTTGAAATAGACGAAATTCAGGCAGATTACATTGCAGATATTAAGCTTCGTAATTTAAACAAGGAATATATTTTAAAAAGAATTCAGGACGTTGATGATTTAGAAAAAGAATTAGACAGACTGGACGCAATTGTAAAAGATGAGAAAGAAATTAAAAAGATTATCATAGCCGAATTAAAAGATGTTGCCAAAAAATATGGAACAGATAGAAAAACAGACATTATTTATGATGATGTTACTGAAGAATTTGACGAATCGGCTATGATTGAGGATTACAACTTAAGAATTTTCTTTACTCACGATAATTACCTTAAAAAGATAAGCCATATTTCACTTCGTTCAAGCGGTGCTCACAAGCTTAAAGACGACGACTACATTGTTTGCGAATGGGACAGCACCAACAAGGCAGAACTGATACTCTTTAGTGATAAGCAAAATGCCTACAAGATAAGACTTCATGAAGTTGAAGACTGCAAAGCAAGCGAGATGGGACATTATATTCCAAACATTGTGGAAATGGAGCCCGACGAGAAAATTTTATATGCTATTCCCACATCGGACTACTCGGGAGATGTTCTCTTTGTATTTGAAAATGGCAAGGGTGCAAAGGTTTCAATGAAATGCTACGAAACCAAAACCAACAGAAAGAAGCTTGTTAATGCATATTATGGCAAACAGAAGCTTGTTGGAATTAAATACCTGCAAAATGATGAGGATATTGTTATTTATTCATCGCTTGACAAGATAGTTATATTCAATACCTCACTTATGGAATCCAAAGCATCAAGAGAATCAATGGGCGTTAGCCTTATGAATATGAAAAAGAAGAGTACGGTTGCCAAAATTGAGTATTTAAAAGATGTGAAGTTTGCTGATCCGTCTTATTACACAGCAAAAAACATTCCTGCTTCTGGATATTATCTTAAAGATGAGGATAATGACACGGGACAATTAAGTTTATTCTAAACAGATATATATTAAAACACCGGTAAAACTGATGATTTTTACCGGTGTTTTTTGTGTGAAATAGAAAAAATGATTAGAACGCAAAAAGAGAGCATATTAAATATGCTCTCTTTTTATAAGCCTTAAGGCTTTAATTATTTAATGATTGAAGAAACAACGCCGGAACCAACAGTTCTGCCACCTTCACGGATAGCGAATCTGAGACCTTCTTCGATAGCGATAGGAGTGATAAGTTCAACTTCCATTGTTACGTTATCGCCAGGCATACACATTTCAACACCATCGGGTAATTTGATTACGCCGGTAACGTCAGTTGTTCTGAAGAAGAACTGAGGTCTGTAGTTGTTGAAGAATGGTGTGTGACGGCCACCTTCATCTTTAGTAAGAACGTAAACTTCGCCTTTGAAAGCTGTGTGAGGATTGATTGTGCCGGGTTTAGCAAGAACCTGTCCTCTTTCGATTTCGTTTCTCTGAACACCTCTGAGGAGAGCACCTACGTTATCACCAGCCTGAGCGTCGTCAAGCTGTTTTCTGAACATTTCAAGACCTGTGAT
>JAGBXL010000098.1 GCA_017629325.1 Clostridia bacterium
CAGTGCACTCATAGGCTCACCCTGACTGCCGGTTGTTATTATTGTTAGCTGATGGGGTTTATATTTATTTATATCATCAATATTAATCAGAGTATTTTTGGGAATTTTCATATATCCCAATTCTGTTGCCACCTCTAAAAGATTTAGCATACTTCTGCCTGATACTGCTACCTTTCTGCCGTTTGATGCAGCAGCATTTATTATTTGCTGAATTCTGTGAACATTTGATGCAAAGGTTGCAACAATAATTCGGGATTTGCTCGATTTAAACACACTATCGAGAGTAAAGCCTACTGTTCTTTCCGACATTGTGAAACCTTTTCTTTCCGCATTGGTGCTATCACTCATAAGAGCAAGAACACCTTTTTTACCAAGCTCACCTATTCTTGCAAGATCTATCATTTCACCCTGAATGGGAGTTGTGTCTATTTTAAAATCGCCCGTGTGAAGTACAACACCTGCCGGTGTGTGAATTGCTAAAGCAAAGGCATCAGGAATAGAATGATTTGAGCGAATAAATTCCACCCTGAAAGAGCCAAGCTGAACAGTATCTCCAGGGAGAACGCGGTTTAACTTGGTTACCGATAAAAGCCCATGTTCCTTAAGTTTGTTCTGCACGAGTCCTAAAGTGAGATTTCCGCCATAAATTGGCACATTTATCTCCTTTAAAAGATATGCAAGACCGCCTATATGATCTTCATGACCATGGGTTAAAACAACTCCTCTTATCTTGTCGGCGTTTTTAATAACATAAGAGAAATCTGGAATAACTATATCTATTCCGAGCATATCCTCATCGGGAAATGCCATACCGCAGTCGAGAATAATCATATCATTCCCATAGGAAAAGACGGTCATATTTTTTCCGATTTCATTGAGACCGCCCAACGGAATAATCTTCAATTTTGATTTTTTTGCCACAAATATACCTCCATATAAAATTTTGTCCGTTCATTAAATAAAACCTTAAAATATCCGATCAAAAAAAGCTAAAATTATTATAACAGATATTTTATGTAATTTGAAGTCTTTTTTTAATTTTAATAAAAAATTTACAAGCAAAAAGCACCACAAAGCCAGTTGCTTGTAAAATTTTATTGAATATTTCTTATTTAATTATATCCTTATTTACACGATTTATTCTAAAAGAGTTTTATAATATCGCCAAAAGTTATTATTATCATAAGAAGAATTAGAATTGCAAAAAAGATAAAGTTTATAAGTCCTTCCCTTTCTGGATTCATTTTTTTGCCTCTTATTTTTTCTATCAGTAAAAATAATATTCTTCCGCCATCAAGAGCAGGAATGGGCAAAAGATTCATAACCCCCAAATTAACCGAAATAAGACCTGCTAATGATAGCACATTTTGCCACCCGTATTTTGCGGCATTGCCTATCTCCTTTACAATACCCACGGGACCTGACATATCGGAAGCAGGAACAATACCTGCTATAAGCCACCATAAAGAAAGTATAACGGTTTTTATAACATAAAAACAGCGGTGGAACGAATGATAAAATATATTTTTTATGGTTATTTGCTCATTCATTGGTGTAAAACCAAAAAGAGTTCTTTCTTCACTTTCCATATATTTAGGACTAATTACTTTTGTAAATTCCTTATCACCGCGTTTAAATGTGATTTTTGCTTCATCTGAGCCATTTATCATAACAAAACTTGAAATATCAGCATAAGAATAGATTCTGCTCGAAAATTTTTCGCCCTCCATTTTCACAATTACATCATCTTTTTTTATTCTGGCATCAAAAAAAGCAGAATTATCCATTACGGCGCCTACGCGGTTTGTTGTAACAGAGCCGACAGATGAAAAAATAATCATAAAAATAACAAAACCCAAAAGAATATTCATAAAAGCACCTGCAAAAAGCACCGCAAATCTTTTTAGTGCAGATTTATTGCAGAATGCGTCAGGATCAGTTGAATCGCCGTCTTCTCCCTCAAGTTTAACATAGCCGCCTATTGGAAAAATACGCAGACTATATTCGGTGTTTTTAGTTTTGAATCCAAATATTTTCGGTCCCATACCTATTGAAAATTCGTGAACTGTCATGCTAGATAGCTTTGCTAGTGTAAAATGACCGAATTCGTGTATGAATATGAGTGAGCAAAAAATAAGTATCGCCCAGATAGCTGTAAGCAAATTATTCACCTCATAGTATTATTTGGGAAGAATACTCTCTTGCCCAATTATCATATTTTAAAACATCGTCAAGATTTATATTATCTTTAAATGCGTGAGCGTCGAGAGTCTTTCTTATGATTAAAGGAATATCGAGAAAGCCTATTTCATCGTTTAAAAATTTTGCAACTGCAATTTCGTTCGCCGCATTCATAACAGTTGGGGCTGTTCCTCCCCTTTTTATGCTTTCAAATGCAATACTCAGGCAATCAAAATTTTCATAATCGGGCTTTTCAAAGGTGAGAGTTCCAACTTCAAAAAGATTAAGACGATCATGAACAGGCATCTGACGTTTAGGATAGTTTATTGCATAAACAATAGGAAGCTTCATATCGGGAATACCCATTTGAGCAATAACCGAATTATCGCAAAATTCAACCATAGAATGCACAATACTCTGACGGTGAACATGAACCTCGATATCTTGGGGCTGAACATCAAAAAGCCATTTTGCTTCTATAACCTCTAAGCCTTTATTCATCATAGTGGCACTATCAATAGTTATTTTTGCACCCATAGACCAGTTTGGATGCTTAAGTGCATCATTTTTAGTAACATATTTTAATTCTTCTTTTGTTTTGCCAAAAAATGGGCCACCAGATGCAGTTAAAAGAATTTTTGATATTTTATTATCGCCTTTACCCTGCAAGCACTGAAAAATTGCACTATGCTCACTATCTACCGGAAGAATATCCACTCCGTATTTTTGGGCAATAGGCATAACAATGCTTCCTGAAGTTACGAGAGTTTCTTTATTTGCAAGAAGAATTTTCTTTTTGTTTTTTATGGCTTCAACAGTGGGAACAAGACCTATATTTCCTACAACAGATGTTAATACCATTTCTGCATCATTGAAGGAAGCAACTTCACAAAGTCCTTCCATTCCCGAAACAAGTTTGGTATCTGTGTCGGAAATATTTGATTTTAGCTCATTATATTTCTGTTTGTCTGCTATACAGGCAAGAGAAGGCTTATATTTTCTTATTTGCTGTTCAAGAAGTTTAATATTGCTGTTTGCAGATAGTGCACAAATTTTAATATCGCCGCAGATATCCGCAACATCTAAAGCCTGTGTGCCTATTGAACCTGTTGAACCTAAAATTGATAATTTTTTCATTTGATACCTCTTATTATTTTATAATAACGGGAAAATAGAGAGTAAAGTAATATACAAGGGGTGAAATCAGTAGTGCCGAATCGAAACGGTCTAATATACCACCATGACCAGGAATAAGGTTACCATAGTCTTTAACACCATATTCACGTTTAATGCGGCTTGCAGCTAAATCACCAAACTGCGAAAATACAGCAGTTAAAATCGCAAAAAAAGTAGCAGATATATAGTTTACACTCACAACTTTACATTTGCCACAAAGATAAGCATAAACACAAATGCAAATTACACAGCCCAGAGTCCCACCTATTGCACCTTCAACTGTTTTTTTGGGGCTTAACTTTGGGCAAAGCTTGTGCTTGCCGAGTGTTCTGCCTGCAAAATAAGC
>JAGBXL010000099.1 GCA_017629325.1 Clostridia bacterium
CAAATATGTTATGATGCCTGCAATGGCAAAAAAACGCCATGAATATGTTGAAAAACGCCTTAGCGATATTGCAGACTATGGTTATGATTGTCCCTTTAACTCGGTTGAATATAACGACACAAAAATAGGTGTTATAACCTGCGGTATTTCATATCAGTATGCAAAAGAAGCTCTCCCCGGTGCAAGCTTTCTTAAGCTTGGTATCACATACCCCATAAGCGAAAAACTCGTTAAAGAGTTTGCTTCAAAGGTTGAAAAGGTGTATGTAATCGAAGAGCTCGATCCATTTATAGAAGATTTCTGCCGCAGCATAGGAATAGATGTTATCGGTAAAGAAATTTTCACACTCCTTGGAGAATATAATCCCCAGATGATTAAAAAAGCTATCCTTGGAATTGATGCACCCGAATTTGTTAAGGCCGAGGAAAACATTCCCGTTCGTCCTCCTGTTATGTGCCCTGGTTGCCCTCACAGAGGAATGTATTATGTACTTAAAAAATTAGGGCTCACAGTTTGTGGTGATATAGGCTGCTATACTCTTGGTGCACTTCCTCCGCTTTCAAGCGTAGACTACTGTGTATGTATGGGTGCAGGCATTGGTATGGCTCACGGCATGGAAAAAGCTCGCGGCAAAGATTTTAGCAAAAAGCTTGTAGCCGTAATAGGTGATTCAACCTTTATTCATTCCGGTATAACAGGTATGATTGATGTTGTATATAACAAAGGTATTTCCACAATTATTATTCTTGATAACTCCATCACAGGTATGACAGGCCACCAGCAGAATCCAACAACAGGCTTCACAATTAAAGGCGAGCCAACAAAAAATGTTGACCTTGTTAAGCTTGCAAATGCAGTTGGCATTGAAAGAGTAACAGTTGCCGATCCTTTTGACCTTGATAATTTTGAAAAGGTTGTTAAAGAAGAAATATCCACAGACGAGCCATCTGTTATTATTTCACAGCGTCCCTGTGCACTTCTTAAAACAGTAAACTATGGTGCACCTTGTGTGATAGATAGTGAAAAATGTAAAAACTGTAAAATGTGTATGAAACTTGGCTGCCCTGCAATTTCAATTAAAGATGGCAAAATAAGTATAGATGCCTCACAGTGCAACGGCTGTATGCTTTGCACAAATGTATGTAAATTCGGAGCAATAAAAAAGGCAGGTGCAGACAATGAGTAATGTAATGATAGTTGGTGTTGGCGGTCAGGGTACCCTTCTTGCCAGCAGAATAATAGGCAATGTTGCCATAAAAGCGGGCTACGATGTTAAAGTTTCCGAGGTTCACGGAATGAGTCAGCGTGGCGGAAGCGTTGTAACCTATGTTAAATACGATGAAAAAGTTTATTCACCTCTTATTTTTGAAGGCGAAGCAGATTATCTTCTTGCTTTTGAAGAGCTCGAAGCATACAGATGGCTTTCATATCTTAAAAAAGGCGGTAAACTCATTGTAAACACACAGCAAATGGACCCAATGCCCGTTGTAATCGGCAGCGAAAAATATCCTGAAAATATAATGGATAAAATAAAGGGTCTCGTTTGCGATGTGACAAGCCTCGATGCATTAAAAGGTGCAATGGAAGCAGGAACAGTTAAAGCTGTGAACACAGTTCTTATCGGCTCTTTTGCAAAAAGAAGCAATGTAGATAAAGAAATCTGGCTTGAAGTTATAAAAGAAACTGTTCCGCCAAAATTTTTAGATATAAATCTTAAAGCCTTTGAAATAGGTTATAACAGTTAATTTACCGAGGATAAAATAATGCTTAATTCATTTTTAAAAGAAAACTATAATTTTTCCCAAGAATTTCTTGATCTGTGCAAAAGAGCAGAAGAAAAATGTGCCGATGCCTATAAAAGAGCAGACGAGATTGCGGCATATAATTCTTTGAGAGTTTTAAAAGCTTTTGCCAATAATGGTGTGTCGGAGGCTCATCTTGGCTACACAACAGGCTATGGCTATGATGATTTGGGCAGAGATACCCTTGATAAAATTTATGCCGATGTTTTTGGCGGAGAAGATGCACTTGTAAGACACAACATAGTTAATGGCACAATGGCTATTTCAACTTGTCTTTACGGTGTTCTTCGCCCTGGAGATACCCTCGTTGCAGCAACCGGCAAACCCTATGATACTCTCGAAGAGGTAATAGGCATAAGAGCAGGGTCGCCTGGCTCTTTAAAAGATTTTGGAGTAAACTACCGTCAGGTAGATATGATTGATTCTAAAGTTAACTTTGAAGGGCTTAAAAATGCAATAGACGAAAGCTGCAAAGCTGTTATTATTCAGCGTTCAAAAGGCTACGACTGGCGCGATACTTATAGTGTTGACGATATTGGCGAAATCGTAAAATTTGTAAAGAACATAAATAAAAATATTATTTGTATTGTTGATAATTGCTACGGCGAATTTGTAGAAACAAAAGAGCCCACAGCAGTTGGTGCAGATCTTATAGTTGGTTCTCTTATTAAAAATCCGGGTGGTGGCCTTGCTCATAGCGGAGGCTATATAGTTGGAACAAAAGAAGCCGTTGAAATGGTTTCATATCGTTTAACCTGCCCCGGAATAGGCAGAGAATGTGGTGCATCTCTTGGCAATAACCGCCTTATGTACCAAGGGTTTTTTATGGCACCTCAAATTGTATGTAGTGCAGTTAAAACAGGGATTTTTTGTTCGGCTCTTTTTGAAGAACTGGGCTATGAGGTTAATCCTTCATCATCTTCTATGCGTTCAGATATAATTACCTCTGTTAAGCTTAAATCGCCCGAAAAACTTGTTGAATTCTGCAAAGGTATTCAGGCAGGTGCACCAATAGACAGCTTTGTTGTTCCTGCACCGTGGGATATGCCCGGTTATGAAAATAAGGTTATTATGGCAGCAGGTGCGTTTGTG
>JAGBXL010000100.1 GCA_017629325.1 Clostridia bacterium
AAGGTTACAGAGGGCGTTCGCTGGCATTTAATTGGCAGACTCCAAACCAACAAGGTTAAATATATTGCCGACAAGGTTTATATGATTCATTCTGTTGATTCAATAAAATTAGCCGAAGAAATTAACCGCAGATGCGAAAAAATAGGCAAAATAATGAACATTTTAATAGAGGTAAATTCGGGCGAAGAAAATAAAGGCGGAATAAAATATGATGAGGCAGATGTCTTTATTAAAGAGGTAGCGTGCTTTAAAAACCTTTGTGTAAAGGGATTAATGACCATGGCACCTCTTGGGGCAGATGAAGCCCAGTTAAAAAAAGTTTTTTCGCGTTTATATAATTTGTCTGTTGACATAGCAAAGAAAAAATATGATAATGTTTTTATGGAGGAACTTTCAATGGGTATGAGCAGCGACTACACATCTGCAATCCGCGAAGGTGCCACAATGATAAGACCGGGAAGATCGCTTTTTGAATAATATTAAACTTATATAGAAGAAAGGGGAAATAAAAATGTCTAAATTAATGGATTGGGTAAAGTCTTCAATGGGAATGGACGAAGAAGAGTATTCCGCCCAAAATGAGGTTCAGGAAAGCTACGAGGAGGAAGCACCAAGATTTCAGCCCCGCCGCAGACCCATGGCAGAAGAAACTTTTGGAAGTGCAGGCCCCAGAAGAAGCAAGGTTGTTAACATAAACACCACCGCACAGCTAAAAGTTTTTGTTGTTCAGCCTCTTAACTACAACGATGCCTGCGAAATTGCCGAACACTTAAAAGCTAAAAAACCTGTTGTTGTAAATCTTGAAAAGCTCGATAAAACAACAGCATCAAGAATTTTTGATTTCTTAAGCGGTGCAGTTTTTGCTCTCGATGGAAGCATGCAGAAGGTTTCAAACGGAATACTTTTGGTTGTTCCCAACACAATGGGCATAATGGGTGATTTCAGCGATGAATTAAAAACACAGGGGCTTTTTGATATTTTTTAAACCATGATAAATAAAACAAAAATAATTCTTCCTTCAGATGATGACGAAATAAAGCTTATGCTTTCAAAGGCGTGCGACCTATATAACAAGGCTCAAAAAAGCACAAAGCCTTTTTACACAAAGTTTTTGTCGCCCCTTGAGGCAGCAATCGTAGCGAACAGGTTTCCCAAAAACGAACTTGAGCTAAAGCTTTTTGGCGGCTATGATGATGCCGAAAGGAAGGTTTGTGCTTTCTATACCTTTGAGGAAGATTTAAGCTTTCCCTTATGTACCCTGCATATAAAACTAAAAAGCAAGAATACAAGTCTTAGCCACAGAGATTACCTTGGCTCCCTTTTATCAATGGGATTAAAAAGAGAGGTTATAGGCGATATTGTGGTGCAGGAGGGTTGTGCTTATGTTTTTTGCCTTGAAGAAATTGCCCACTACATAACAGACGGTCTTTTAAAGGTTGGCGGAGCGGGAGTTACAATAGAGAAAGCGGCTTTGAGCGATGATATATCCATTAAAAGAGAATATCAAATGCTTTCTTCAACTGTTTCGTCATTAAGATGTGATGCAGTTATTGCATCGGCACTTAATTTAGCTAGGTCAAAGGCTTGTGAGCTTATTGGGAGAGGTCTTGTAACCCACAACTATGAGCAGTTAAAATCGGTAAGCAGCCCAATAAAAAACGGCGACGTGCTTTCGGCAAGAGGCTACGGCAAGTTTAAAATTTTAACAAGCGGTAATCTTACCAAAAAAGGCAGAATTCATATTGATATATGCAAATATATATAGAATTTTTAAAAAAGGAATGATGTACAAATGATGACACCCCTTGATATACAGAACAAAGTTTTTAACAAAGGTACCTTTGGCTACAAAAAAGAAGAAGTAGATGCGTTTATGGAAGAGGTTCTTTCTAATTACGAAACTCTTTATAAATCTTATAATGAATCAAAAGAAAAAATCTCATCTCTTTCAAAAATGGTAGAGAGCTACAAGGGTATGGAAGAAACAATGAAAAACACTCTTATAGTTGCACAGCAATCGGCAGAACAGCTCACAAAAGCTGCAAAAACCGAGGCAGAATCCATACTTGGTGAAGCAAATCAAAAATCTCACGAAATAATTTCAAAGGCAACACAAAGAATAGAAGAATTAAATTCCGAATATGAAATGCTCAAAAAACAAACGAGAAGCTTTATGCTTAAAACAAAGGCTGAATTTGAAGTGCAGATCAAGAATTTGGAAAAAGCACAAGGCGAATTTGAAGAATAAAAAAATCGGAGTAAAACAATAGTTTTTACTCCGAATTTTTTTATTCTTAATAGGTATCTATATATTCTCTAATTCTTAGTTCTATTCCCATTTCATCTGCGATTTTCTGGCATTTTTCAATTTCTTCTTTTGATATAACATCAACAAGAGTGAAAATGACTTTATCTAGGCATTTCTTTGCATCTTTTGCAAAATCAAGCAGAGCATCAAAAGATTTTTCGCCAAAGCATGAATTTGTTATTTCACAAAATCTTTTTGCATCGGGGGCGTTAAGACTTATGGAAACAGTGTCTATAAGTCCTTTTAATTCGCATGCTGTATTTTTTCTGCCGCAAATAAGATCGGAAAGCCCATTTGTGTTGAGCCTTATTTTTTTATTTGTTTTTTCTCTTAAAAACTTTGCAGTTTCCACCAAAATATCCATTCTTTCGGTTGGCTCACCGTAGCCGCAGAAAACTATTTCCGAATATTTTTCTATATCGAATCTTTCAAAATCTTTTTTTATATCTTCCATTGTGGGTTCATTATCCTCAAACCACAGAGGATCTGAATCTTTAATAACATCGCTGTGGTCCCTTATGCAAAAAACACAGCTGCAGGGGCATTTGTTGGTTATATTAACATAGAGTGCTCCGTAGAGCTCATAAAAAATGGTCATTTAAATCTTTCCTTTCAAATCGGTTAAATCACCCAGGATTTTTTCAAAGCATATTCCGTCGTTTACATCTAATCCCAAACAATACGACATTGACGCTGCCTTATGCACAAATTTTGCCGCAAATTCAGTTGCTTTAAACACATCATAGCCAAGGCAGGTAAGAGATGCTATAACAGATGCAAACACATCGCCCGTTCCTGAAAAATATTTTGGCACAACGGGAGTTTTAAAGCTTTTGCATTCTCCACCCGAATAAACAAAATTTGCCACCATTGTTTTTGAACG
Source organism: Clostridia bacterium (assembly GCA_017629325.1). GTDB lineage: Bacteria > Bacillota > Clostridia > UMGS1810 > UMGS1810 > RGIG1828. The sequence goes on from JAGBXL010000100.1 coordinate 3,192, forward strand.
GTGCCCTGTTATAATAACATTTTTTGCACCAAGGCGGCTTATTTTTTCTGCCATTTCAAATAGGGCTTCTTCGGGGAGGGTTTCGCCACTGTATTTAGTGTCTGAAAGGGAGCAGGCTTCGGTTATATTTGGTGTAACAATATCTGCTTTAGAAACCAAAAGCTTCATATCATCGCACATTTCCTTTGAATAGGTGGAATAAATTTCGCCGTTATCTCCCATAACTGGGTCGATAACAATTTTGGTAGATACGGTTTTAAATTTATCTATAAAATTTAAAACCTCTTCAATCTGTTTGTGTGAGCCTAAAAAACCACTGTATATGCAGTCAAATTTCAAATTCATTTTTTGCCACTCACAAGAAAACTTATTCATTTTATCTGTGTAGTCATCAAAAAAGAAGCTTTTAAAGCCTGTGTGATTTGAAAGTATGGCTGTTGGAAGCACGCAGCACTGAATACCAAGTGCCGAAATTATTGGCAGTGCCGCAGTCAGCGAGCATCTGCATCCGCCCGATAAATCGTTTATAGCGGCTATTCTTCTTATACTGTCCATACCTTCACCTCCAATATATCTTATGTGTATTCTATCAAACAGATAGGCAAAATGTCAACCTGATGCAAGATAATATAGTAAATATTACATACCACCACTTTATTTTTGTTGCATTTTTATAAGTTATAATATATAATGGTATATAACATTTTTTTGGAGGAATATCATCTTTATGGTATATAATAATATATTAGAAGCAATAGGGGGCACACCCCTTATAAAATTAAACCGCATAACAGATAGCGATAGTGCCGATATATATGTTAAATATGAAGGCTTAAATGTTGGCGGCTCAATTAAAACCAGAACTGCCTACAATATGATTTTGCAGGCGGAGAAAGACGGACTTATAAACAAAGACACAATAATTGTTGAGCCAACAAGCGGCAATCAGGGAATAGGCTTAGCCCTTGTTGCAGCCGTAAGAGGCTACAAGGCAAAAATAATTATGCCCGATTCTGTTAGTGAAGAAAGAAGAAAGCTTGTGCATCACTATGGTGCCCAGGTTATTCTTGTTCACGATGGCGGCAACATTGGTAAGGCCATTGAAGAATGTGTTGCCATTGCCGAAAAATTAAAAAAAGAAGACCCGAATGTTTTTGTGCCCCAGCAGTTTGAAAATAAAGCAAACCCCGAGGCTCATCTTAAATACACGGGCATAGAAATTCTAAATGATATTGGCAGGAAAGTAGATGGCTTCTGCTCTGGCATAGGAACAGGAGGCACAATAAGCGGAATAGGCAGAGTTTTAAAAAACGCCAACCCCCAAACTTTAATCTGGGCGGTTGAGCCTGAAAATGCCGCAATTCTTTCGGGCGGCTCAATAGGCACTCATGTGCAGATGGGAATAGGCGATGGAGTTGTTCCCGATGTTTTAGACTGCAGCATATATGATGAGGTGTGCATTGTAAGCGACGAAGAAGCCCTGGAAACATCAAGGCAGCTAACTAAGCTTGAGGGAATTATGTGCGGAATTTCAAGCGGCACAAATGTTGCAGCGGCAAAACGCCTTGCAAAAAAACTGGGCAAGGGCAAATGCGTTGTAACAATTCTTCCTGATACGGCAGAAAGATATTTTACAACCCCTCTTTTTGACGGCGAATAATAGTAGCAGATAATAGATAAGAGAGAAAAGAGAATAGAAATAGTTGAAATCCGCCCTTAAAGGCGGATTTCTTCGTTACCTATTCACTATTCATTTTTCACTCTTCGTTGGTGATGAAAAATAAAATTATTTTTCATCACCTTCAAAGTCCCATTGTAATAATATTGTAATATTACAATGGGATTTTTTGTCGGAAAATGTATTGACAAACAACTGTATATATGATTAAATAATTAAGGCAACACAATATATTGTGTTTACACCTTGTTTTGTCGATATATGTTTTGGAGATAAAAGGAGATGCTTTTATGGTAAGTACAATCAGAAAAAGAGACGGCAGAATCGAGAATTTCGACAAAGAAAAAATAGTAAATGCCGTTATAAAGGCTATGAATCACGAGTTTGTTAGTGATTTAAAATATGCAAACGACATAGCCGAAAAAATTCATAATTTAGACAATGAGGTTATAAGCGTTGAAGAAATTCAGAATCTTGTTGAAGTTGAGCTTATGAAATCTCAGTATAAAAATGTGGCAAAGGCATACATACTTTACCGCGAAAAAAGAAACATTGCCAGAGGCAGAAAAACCTACGACACATATATGGGCATAGTAAACACAATAGCTAACGAAATCACCAAAGAAAATGCAAATATGAATACCGACACCCCCGCAGGTATGATGATGAAGTTTGCAAGTGAAACATCAAAGCCTTTTGTTTTGGATATGCTTCTTTCCGACACAGCAAAAGACTATGTTAAGAGTAACTACATTCACATTCACGATGCCGACTATTACCCCACAAAATCTCTAACCTGCCTCCAGCACCCTCTCGATAGGATTTTAAGAGGCGGCTTTCACGCGGGACACGGTTCGTCAAGACCTGCCAAAAGAATAGAAACAGCGGCTATTATTGCCTGCATATCTATGGAATCTATTCAGAACGAGATGCACGGCGGTCAGGCAATTCCTGCATTTGATTTTTATCTTGCACCTTATGTAAGAACATCTTTTATAGAAGAACTTGAAAAAATAGAGGCACTTCAGGGAATAGACCTTTCTAAATATAAAGAGATGAAATTTTCCGACTATGAAATTGTGGATTTAAAAGGTTTAGAAGGTGAAGAAAGGTATTTTCGCCACGCTATGAACCAAACTGTTAACAGAGTTCATCAGGCAATGGAATCATTTATCCACAATATGAACACCATTCATTCAAGAGGCGGAAATCAGGTTGTGTTTTCATCTATAAACTATGGCACCGACACATCGGCAGAGGGCAGATGTATTATAAGGGAAATGCTAAATTCCACACTTCGCGGTGTGGGAAACGGTGAAACACCTATTTTCCCAATTCAGATTTGGAAAACAAAAACGGGTGTTAATTATCTTCCCCAAGATAAAAACTACGATCTTTACAAATTGGCTTGCAAGGTTACTGCAAAGCGTTTCTTCCCCAACTTTGTAAACCTTGATGCCACCTTTAACCACCACGAAAAATGGAATGCCGACGACCCTAAACGATATAGATACGAGGTTGCAACAATGGGTTGCAGAACAAGAGTATTTGAAAACCGCCACGGCGAAAAAACATCAATCGGCAGAGGTAATCTTTCATTTACAACAGTCAACATTGTTAAACTGGCACTCGAGTGTATGAAAATGGAAGACTACGATGCAAAAATAAAGGAATTCTTCAGAAAGCTCGATAGATGCATAGATGTTGCAGCAGATCAGCTTTACGACAGATACTCATTCCAGAGAACTGCCCTTAAAAAACAGTTCCCTATGCTTATGGACGGAATGTGGGAAGACAGCGAAGATTTAAGATATGATGAGCCCGTTAAAAATGTTATTAAAACAGGTACACTCGGTATTGGCTTTATTGGTCTTGCTGAAACTCTTATTGCTCTTACAGGTAAGCACCACGGCGAAAGTGAAGAATCGCAGGAATTAGGTCTTAAAATCATCACCCACATGAGAGACAGAATAAACGAAATAGCTTCCGACAGAAACCTTAACTATTCACTTTTAGCAACACCAGCCGAGGGCCTGAGCGGTAAATTTACTAAAAAAGACAGAGAGCAGTTTGGCATGATAAAAGATATCACCGATAAAGAATATTACACAAACAGCTCTCATGTTCCCGTGTGGTATAAATGCTCTGTTGAACACAAAGCAAGAATTGAAGCACCATATCACGATTTAGAACGCGGCGGTCATATATTCTATGTTGAATTAGACGGCGATGCAACTCACAATCCTGATTGCATTATGCAGACAGTTGATTTAATGCATAAATACAACATAGGCTATGGCTCCGTTAACCACACAAGAAACAGATGCTTAGATTGCGGCTTTGAAAATGCCGACAAAGATATGGACACCTGCCCAAAATGCGGCAGCACAGCAATAGACACAATCCAGAGAATAACAGGCTACCTTGTTGGTAGTGTTAATAACTGGAACAGTGCAAAAAAAGCAGAATTAAAGGATAGGGTTACACATGAAGTCTGATTGGAGAGAAACCGAAATTCAGATGATGAACATTTTAAATTCTTCATCTGTTGACGGAACGGGTTTTCGCGATGTGCTTTTTGTAAGCGGATGCCCACATCATTGCGACGGGTGTCACAATCCCCAGACATGGGATTATCACGCAGGAGTAAGGGTTACTCTTGGTGAAGTGTACGACAAGCTAACAGAGAGTGCCATAACCAATGTTACCATCAGTGGTGGCGAGCCTTTTGAACAGGTGGACAGCCTATATGAACTGG
>JAGBXL010000007.1 GCA_017629325.1 Clostridia bacterium
GTTATGTCGGCTTTTATTAACTTTTTTTATAAAAAGCACAACATTAATAATTTCATCACATATTCTGTTTCTCTTTTAAATATTTTATCTATGATACTTCTTAATTTCGTTGTGTCATCAGGTGATGCATCGGCAAAAATCTGGTTATGGATTTATTGCTACATAAACATAGGTTGTATGTTTACAAGCTCACTGCTTATGGTTATTCACCGTACTAATTATCTTGTTTCACTTGATAATACTTATAACAAAGATTTTGACGATAAAGAACAAAAAAGCGAAGATGCACTGCCTAAAAACAACACATATATTTGTTCAAAATGCGGAAAAGAGGTTTTAAAAGGTACAATCTGTGAGTGTATTGAAAAACGTCTCTCTGCATCAAGAGAAAAATCAGAGGAAACTAATAATGTAGCTCGTCCTGACGGTTATTGTATATACTGTAAGAGACCACTATCCGAGGGTGAAAAATGTAACTGTTTGGGCGATGGCTTTGGAATAACCATAAAAAATGAAGCTCCTAAAAACAGAAAGTGTATGTATTGTGGGCAGATTTTGGTAGGTGAGAGCACCTGTGTTTGCGAAAAGATAATGAAAAATTCTTCGCCTGTGCAGAATTCCGATGGTGAAACAAAAGAACCAAAGCGTTTCTTTGAAGAACAGGTTGAAAAAAGTAGCAGTATTGTTGCTGACGAAATTTCAGAGCTTGAGAAAAAAATTAATATGCGATTTGAACATGTTAAAGAAAGCATGAATCTAGATAAGGATTTAGCTAATAAATAAAATATATTTTATGTGCTTAGAGGAGTGTTTTTTTAACACTCCTTTTTTTGAATTAAAACATTAAAAGATGACGCAAAAAGAATTGCAATTTTAACATACTACATTAAATAAAAATAATTAGTGATACCCTTGAACTTGTTTAATTATAAAATACATATAATAATTTTACGAATCCGTCTTTACCAGACGGATTTCTTTTGTTTTTTCACTATAACAAAGTTGACCTTATGCAACTTTTAATGTATAATATATAGTTGAATGTGGCTTATTAAACTATTGTTATTTTTGCCTTGAAATAAATGTTTGATGGAGAATAATCAATGAAGAGAATTACAATGGGTATTCTGGCTCATGTTGATGCCGGAAAAACAACGTTATCTGAAGGTATTTTATATTCTGCAGGTGAAATACGAAAAATTGGAAGAGTTGATAATCAAAATACTTTTTTAGATACAGATGAAATGGAAAGAAAAAAGGGGATAACTATTTTTTCGAAGCAAGCAGTTATAAGTGCTGATAATGCATATATAACCCTTCTCGATACTCCCGGACACATTGATTTTTCAGCCGAAACTGAACGCACCCTGAAGGTTCTTGATTATGCCATACTTGTTATAAGTGCAACAGACGGTGTTCAAAGCCACACAAAAACTTTGTGGGAGCTTTTGAAAAACCATTCAATTCCAACATTTATTTTTATAAATAAGCTTGATTTATCAGGTGCCGATAAAAACAAAACTATTGAAGAATTAAAAAATGAATTCAATGAAAATTTTGTTGACTTTTGTAATGATGATGAGGTAGATTTTTTAGAAAATATTTCTATGTGTGATGAAGATATCATGCATTCGTATCTTGATAGAGGTAAAGTAGAAGCGCATGAAATTTCCCGGGCAATATACAAACGAAGCATATACCCGTGTTTTAGCGGCTCTGCTCTTAAAATGGAAGGCGTTGAAAACTTTTTATCTGCAATTATCGAAATGACAAATCAGCAAACTGCACCAGAAGAATTCGGCGCAAAAATATATAAAATATCTCAAGATGACAAAGGAAAGAGGATAAGTTTTTTAAAGGTAACGGGAGGCTGCCTTAAGGTAAAAGATGTTATAGAAACATCAGAAGGGCACAGTGAAAAAATCAATGAAATCCGTGTATATTCAGGTGATAAATATAAAAGTACCGACTGTGTCTATCCCGGAATGATATGTGCAGTAACTGGGTTATCCAATTCGTATGCAGGGCAAGGACTGGGATTTGAGAAAAATTCCGCAAAGCTCACTTTAGAACCTATATTTAGTTATAGGGTTGTTCTGCCACAGGGTGTTGACCCTACCGTAGCACTAAAAAAATTCAAAGAATTAGAACAGGAAGAAACCCAGCTTAATGTGTATTGGAATGAACACCATAAAGAAATACAAATAAGAATAATGGGTGAAATTCAGCTTGAAATTTTAAAGCACCTTATTTTAAAAAGATTTGATATAATTGTTACATTTGAAGAAGGCAGACTTCTCTATAAAGAAACAATAGCCAAAACAGTTGAAGGTGTTGGGCACTACGAACCTCTTCGTCATTATGCCGAAGTTCATTTGCTTATAGAACCTTTAGAAAGAGGAAGTGGCATTCAGTTTCAGGCTGATTGCGATGAAGAAGTCCTGGCAAAAAACTGGCAAAGACTTGTTATGACACATTTGATGGAAAAAAATCATATAGGTGTGCTTACAGGTTCACCAATAACAGATATAAGAATAACCTTAAAATCAGGAAAAGCATATCTTGAACATACCGATGGCGGAGATTTCAGAGAGGCCACATACAGAGCAGTAAGGCATGGTCTCCGTGGTGCTGAAAGCGTTCTCCTTGAGCCATATTATTCATTTGAACTGATTATTCCTAAAGAAAATGTTGGCAGGGCAATGACAGATCTGGATATGATGTCTGCAACATTTTCCTTTCCTGAAACCCGCGGTGATAATACAAGAATAACAGGCAAAGTTGCTGCAAATTCCATAAGAAACTACCATAAAGATATTATTGAATATACTCATGGCAAAGGTAAGCTAAACTGCAAGTTTTGCGGATATGATGAATGTAAAGATGCCGAAAAAGTAATAAACGAAATTGGCTATAATGCAGACGCCGATGTGGAAAACACGGCGGATTCTATATTTTGTTCACACGGTGCAGGATTTAATGTTAAGTGGAACGAAGTTACAAATTATATGCATCTTGAAAGTATTTTAAAACCCAAAAAGCAAGAAATTGTTTCAAAATCAGGCGGTGGCAGAACAAATCTAGATGTATCTGATGATGTTCTTATGAACATTTTTGAGCGTACCTACGGCAAAATACAAGCGAAGAATCCAAACTATATTTTAAAAACAGAAAAAAGCACCTCTACGCCAACGTTTCGATATAATAATAAAAATAATACACCTCAAAAAGAATATCTTCTAATCGATGGATATAACGTTATTTTTGCATGGGACGAGCTTAAAGAAATTTCTAAAGATAATCTGGAAGCCGCAAGGAATAAGCTTATAGAAAAAATAAATACCTATAAGATTTTTAAAAAATGTGAAATTATTCTTGTTTTTGATGCATATAAGGTGAAAGGCAACAGGGGAGAGGTAGAGAATTTCGATGATATAACTGTTGTTTATACCAAAGAAGCACAAACAGCAGATGCATATATTGAAAAAACTGCAAAAACCTTAAGTAAAAACTATAAGGTTACCGTTGCAACCTCCGATGGTCTGGAGCAGCTTATTATTTTTGGCAGCGGAGCGCTTCGAATGCCTGTTCGCATTTTGCAAAAAGAGATAGAAGATATTGAGCATAACATACGTCAAATGCTCGATTCATATAATATAAGCTCTGAAAATGCTGATTTTTTAAGAGTATTTAAAAATAAGTTTAAGCAAACAGAATAAATGTTAAAGGTTTTCTGTTGTTAAACTTGAGCAGATGCCAAAAAGATTACTTAAAATAAATTTGAAAAGAGGTTATATAATGCTTGATTTTACTTATTACACACCTACAAAAGTTATATTTGGAAAGGACAGCCATAAAAAAGTTGGAAAAATAATAAAAGATTATGGCTACAAAAAAATTATGATGCAATATGGTAAAGGCAGCATCATAAAAAGTGGATTATATGACGAGGTAATGCGTTCACTTAAAGAAAATGATATTGAAGTTGTTGAAATGGGTGGGGTAGAGCCAAACCCCAAGCTTTCATTTGTTAGAAAAGCAATTGATGTTGCCAGAAAAGAAAATGTTGAAATGATACTTGCGGTTGGTGGCGGAAGTGCAATAGATTCTTCAAAATACACAGCAAGCGGTGCAAAATATGACGGCGATGTATGGGATTTCCCGAGCCGCATTGCAACACCTGAAGATGCTCTCCCTGTTGGCTGTATATTAACAAATTCCGCAGCCGGTAGCGAAATGAGTTCATCAGCTGTTATATCAAACGAAGAGCTTAATATAAAACGAGGATATAATAGCGAATTTAACCGTTGTAAGTTTGCAATATGCAATCCTGAATTAACTTATACTGTAAGCAAATATCAAACATCATGCGGTATTGTAGATATTATGTCGCACACAATGGAAAGATATTTTTCTGTTTGTCCTCCAACAGACCTTACAGACAGAATATGTGAAGGACTTTTAAAATCTGTAATAAAATCAGCTAAAGTTTTAATGGATAATCCAAATGATTATGATGCAAGGGCAACAATAATGTGGGCATCGAGTCTTTCGCATAATGACCTCACTGGAAGCGGCAGACAACATGTGCTACCTGTTCATCAGTTTGAACACGCTCTTAGCGGTGAATATCACGAGATAGCCCACGGTGCAGGGCTTGCAGTTCTTCTTCCTGCATGGGCAAGATATGTGTATAAACATAATCCTGAAAGATTTTCGCAATTTGCCAGAAGAGTGTGGGATATAGAAGATAATGATGATTTAGGTGCATCGCTTAAAGGAATTGAAGCTATGGAAGCATTCTTTAAATTTATTGATATGCCACTCAAACTGCGAGAGTTTAATATTCCCCAAAGCTGCACAGAAAGACTTGCAGACCTTTGCACTTATGGAAAACAAAGAACAATTCCAACTTATATTGAACTTGAGTATGATGATGTGAAAAATATTTTTGATTTGTGTTATTAAGTTTCCTATAAAAAATAGCAGAAGCATTTGCTTCTGCTATTTTTTAATATATTAAGATTTTACATTTCATCAGCAAGTGATTTTCTCTTTTTCCACCCGCCTGATAAAAAGTATATAAGTCCTGGTATTGCACATCCGTACGCAGCAAGACCATAGCCTAAAACAAATCCGTAAAACCCCCATTTGAAAGCTATTCCGAAAAGCCAGCTAAGTCCAATTCTCAATACAACACCGTCAAGGAGTGAAAGCACCATTCCGAGCTTTGCATATCCAATTCCCTGTATAAATGCATTTGTGCCTCTCATAATAGCAAGTGCGGGGAACATCCAGAGTATTGCACTTATAAATACCGATGACATATTGTGAACAAGAGTATCGCCAGAGAACATCATAAAAAGTTCTCTTCCGAAAATCAAATATATAACAATAACAAAAACTGTAAATATTCCTGAATATAAAAGCGTGCAATATACCGTTTTAATTGCTCTTTTTTGGTTTTTTGCACCAATATTCTGACTTATTATAGGCATTGCAGCATATTGCAAACCTTGAGATATTTTGTTGAAAATATCGTCAATTCTGCTTCCGACACCAAAAGAGGCTGAAGCAACAACGCTTACGCTGTTGACAAGGGAATTTACATAAAGCATAGATAAATTGATACAGCCCGATTGAATTGCCATAGGCGTTCCCAAAGAAAAAATCATTTTGCTGTATTTTTTATTTATAAGAAAACTCTCTTTTTTAAAGTCGAACCCAAATGAATATCTGTTTTTATATAGATAATATAATGAAAATAAAAATGAAACTCCCTGGCCAATAATGGTTGCATAAGCAGCACCTGCAACACCAAATCCTAAATATCCTGTAAAAACAATATCTAAAACAAGGTTAACAATTGTTGCAATGCCTATAAATAAAAATGGCCTTTTTGAATCACCCATACCTCGAAGAACAGCCGAAACCATGTTATAACCCGCAGTGAAAAATAATCCTGCGGAGCAAATTATAAGATAATCCATCGACATATTGTATGATTCATTTGGAATGTTCATGAGTTTTAAGATTGGATATCTGAAAAGGAGTATAACAATCGATAAGCCAACACCTATAAGCAAAATAACGCTAAAAAGTGTGCCTATTATATCATTAGCTTCTTTCCTTTTTTCTGCACCTAATGCCTGGGATATTAAAACCTGACCAGCATTTGAAAATCCCAAGCAAACCATAGTAACAAAATTAACTATCATACTGCTCTGCGACACTGCAGATAAACCCGGTGTGCCAACATATTTTCCAACTATAACCATATCAACGGTAGAATACAACACCTGCAGTGCGTTGCCCGCCATAAAAGGTAGGGTAAATAAAAGAAGCTGAATAAAAATATTACCTTCGGTAAAATCTTTTGTGATTTTTTGCGATTTCATAATGTCTCCTAAAAAATTGATGTTTTAATAATTATATCATTTTTTCTTTGATTTGTCTATTGCTATAAAATAAAAAAAGCACCCACGTGTGTGAGTGCTGTAATTGTAATAATGTAATTATCTCTTTGAGAACTGTGGTGCACGACGTGCAGCTTTGAGACCGTATTTCTTTCTTTCTTTCATTCTGGGGTCTCTTGTTAAGAAACCTGCAGCTTTAAGAGGAGCTCTGAATTCATCTTCAACAGTGAGAAGGGCTCTTGAAAGACCGTGTCTGATAGCACCGGCCTGACCTGTAAATCCGCCACCATTAACTTTTGCGATAACATCGTATTTACCTAATGTATCGGTAGCAACGAGGGGCTGTCTAACAACAACTTTGAGTGTTTCAAGACCGAAGAAATCATCAATATCTCTATCATTAATTGTTATTTTTCCTGTACCGGGAACGATTCTAACTCTTGCAACAGAACTTTTTCTTCTGCCTGTGCCGTAAAACTGTTCTTTAGCCATGTTCAATTACCTCCCTTATTTAATTAAACCGGTATAAGCTTCCGGTTTCTGTGCAGCATGGTTGTGTTCAGTGCCCTGATATACTCTGAGTCTTGTTAATGCATTAGCACCGATTGTGTTGTGGGGGAGCATACCTTTAACTGCAAGTTCAATTGCTTTTTCGGGTTTTTCAGCCATAAGGTGTTTGTAGCTGATTTCTTTGAGACCACCTACATAACCTGTGTGGTATCTGTAGTATTTCTGATCAAGGTTCTTACCTGTAAGAACAACTTTTTCAGCATTAAGGATAATAACGAAATCACCACAGTCAACATTTGGTGTAAATGTGGGTTTAACTTTACCTCTTAAGATAGAAGCGGCAGCTGCTGCAACTCTACCAAGTGGTTTATCTGCAGCATCTATAATGTACCATTTTCTTTCTAATTCGGCGGGTTTTGCCATAAATGTACTCATGTTCATTTACCTCCGTATTATTTTATTTAATCAACGTTTGATATTTTAATATATTTTATCTGTTTTGTCAACACTTTTTAGAAAGAAAATTAAAATAATAAATAAAATCTTCGTTTTTCTTTATTTTACTTAAAATATCTTTGATTATCTCTGATGTTATTTTTAAAATTCTATATTAAATTATTCGTATATTTCTTGATTTTTCTTTAATTTTCTTTAA
>JAGBXL010000101.1 GCA_017629325.1 Clostridia bacterium
AAGAAATGCAGCTTTTAAAGAGCTTGGAATTAATCCCAAAGATTCGAAAGCCATTGCTTCATTTAAGGCTTATATTGAAAGCCAGAAAACAGACGACCAGAAAGCTGCAGAAAAGCAGGCTGAGGAGCAGGAAAAGATTAACGAAGCAAACGATAGAGCAGCTACAGCAGAAGCTAAAGCTGAGGCTATGATGTTAGGTGCAAAACCGCAGTTTGTTGATGATATTATTGTTCTTGCAAAAGCTAAGTTTACAGAAGGCTCTGATTTTAAAACCATTATCGGTGAGCTTAAAACAAAGTACCCCGCTTGGTTCGGAACTGATGATAGCGACGACAAAGGGGATGATTCCGGAGACAATAAGGCCGGAAAAAAAGGTACAGGTTCTTCAATGAAATCTGTTGATAAAAAAGGAAAAGATTCCGAAACAAAAGGCCTCGGTGCACGACTTGCTGCACAGAGAAAATCCAGTGCGAAAAAATCTTCGTATTGGGGTAAATAATTAAATAATTTTTTTGGAGGTATAATAAAATGCACAATAAAAGTGGCATCACAAAATCATCTTTTGGTGCACCCACTCAGATTCTTGCAAATGTTGAACTGCAGAGTTCTGTTGGTTGCATTGTGCCCAGCTCGCTTGTTTCAGCTGCAGATGCTAATGGCAATAAAATTGCTAAAGCCGGCACTCCCATCCATGTCGATTTGACAAACATGGCTGCTCCTGCAGCAGCTCCCTCAGCCGATGCACCCATGAATGCAGTGCTTCTTCACGATGTCGATGTGACAAGAGGCAATGCTAATGGTACGGCTCTTATTTTCGGTTTTGTTAATATTAACAGAGTCGATTCATCTGTTGCTCAGGCAATTACCGCAGCTAAAGCTGTTGCCGGTGCATCACCCCTTCTTACATTTATGAAGGCTTAAGTTTAAATATTTTTTTTACAAGGAGGATAATGTAAAATGACAATTTTTGACCTTATGCAGAGCACAGAGCTTGTTGCATATTGGGAAGAGCTTGTGCAGGATGAAGCACCCTATCCTTGCGAAGAACTTTTCCCCGATGATAAAAAGAGAGGCCTGTCGCTCAAGTGGATTAAGGGCTCGAAAGGCCTGCCTGTTGTTCTTAAAACTTCGGCATTTGATGTGCATGCAATTCCCCGTCCCAGAATTGGTTTTGAAAAGCTCACATCCGAAATGCCTTATTTCAAAGAATCAACATATATTGATGAAGAGCTTCGCCAGGAACTCAATATGGTTCTTGAAACAGGCAATCAGGCTTACATCGATTCTGTTATGAATAAAATTTTCGACGATGAAACACGCCTTCTTCGCGGTGCAAAGGCTTCACGCGAAAGAATGAGAATGATGGCTCTTACTACCGGTGTAGTTTCAATGACTGCAAATGGACAGGCCTTCACATTCGATTATGGTGTTACCCATAAGGGTTCTGTCGAAACATCTTGGGATGATTATGCTAATGCTGACCCCATTGAGGATATCAGAAAAGCAAAGGAAACAATCCAGGATGAAACAGGTGCTGTTGTTACAAGAGCAATGTGCGACGGCAAGACTTGGAGAAATATTCGCAACAACGAAAAAATCAAGAAGGCCATTTTTGTTCTTACAAATGGTGCTGGTGCAATTTCTGATGCAAAGCTTCGTTCTTACATTCTTGATGAACTCGAACTTGACGTTGTCGTCAATGATAAGAGATACAAGGATGAAAATGATAATGTTGTAAAGTTCATGCCCGGCGATACATTTGTTATGTTCCCCGATGGCGAACTCGGCAAAACATGGTTTGGTACAACTCCTGCAGAATCAGACCTTATGTCAGGTTCTGTTGCTAATGTATCAATTACTGATACCGGTGTTGCAGTTACTACAATTCAGAAAGCAGACCCTGTTCAGGTTGAAACTGTTGTTTCAATGATTTGCCTGCCCTCGTTCGAGGCTGCTGACCAGGTTTATATTCTGGAAACTGTTGCAGGCTGATTTGATTAAAATTTAAAAGGAGAATCATCAATGGTAAAGATAACTAATGGAATTAGTACCATTGAGGTTACCAGAGGTGCTTTTGAGGGCATTTTTGCTAAGCAAGGTTTTCATCTTGTTGATGATGAAAACCTTTGCCAGCATAATCCTGCAAACAACAGCAATGGTGCTTCGGTTGGTTCGGATAATTCTAATGCTAACGGCAATGACGACAATGACGATGATGCTGATGGCAATAATAATGCTCAGTTAGATTCATCGGATGAAGAAAAAAGCGAAGATGAGCTTTTCCTTTCGGAGATTGTCGAAAAACCCATTTCGCAATGGAACAAAGACGAGATTAAGCGTTTTGCGGCTCTGAAAGAAATTAATCTTTCGGATGTTAAAAATACTGCTGATGCAAAGACACGCATTAAAGAGTTTTTTGATGAGCAGGCAGCAAAAGAATAAAAGGAGGCTTTGTGTATGACGAAAGATTCATTGGATATGATTAAGCGAGAAATTCGCGAAAACCAGTCTCCTTATTTTGACGAAAAAGATTTTGAGTATTATTTTGAGAAAAACAATCAAGATGTAAATGCTACAATTTACGAAATGCTCATTATAAAATCAGAGGATTCTACAATATCTGTGAGTGGTTTGTCTACGCAAGACACTTCTGCTTATTTTAAGCGCTTAGCTTCAAGGTTTAAATCTTTTAATTCTGGAACACTCCAAGGGGGTTGATTCTTTTGATTAATACTACTTTTGAAGTTTATAAAATAAAGCGAGAGATAAAAAGGAGTGGAAAATCTTTTTTATTTAAAAGGCCTGTTTTGAATGAATTTTCGGAGCCAAAAAGGGATGAACAAGGAGAGTTTGTTTCAGACAATATTGGCTCCATTTTTGGATTATATCACGAGCAGAATGGCAGCATTCAAATAAATACAGGAGATACAACCCAGACAAGGACAAAAAAGATTCCTTCGATTTTGTGCTGTTGGGATGATATTTCTGTTTTAAATTTGGTTGTTGGAGATTTTGTTGTTTTTAATTCAAACACATATAAAATTACAGGCATTGTAAATATTCAAGAATGGAACTTGATTGCAGATATTTCTTTGGAGTTGGTCGATTATGGCATTTAAGCTTGATTATAAAGGTAGCGATTTAGCAAAAGGCTTAGATGCACTTGGTCCTAAAATGGGAGCTGCAATTCTTATGTATGCTGCTACAAAAGCTTCTGAGTTTAGATACAAAATGAAAATTAATCGCCCATGGACTGATAGAACAAATATGGCTAAAGCATTGCTTGATGCAAAAGTTTCCCAACCGAATGATACCACTATCAGAATAACACTTTCGCATGGTGTTGATTATGGTATTTTTCTTGAGTTGGCAAATGAGAAAAAATATGCAATTATTGCTCCGACAATTCAAGAAGAATCCCCTCGTGTTGTTGAAGATTTGCAAAATCTTATGAATAAAATTAAATTATAAGGAGATGCTTGTATGCCAAAAAGCAAAGGTGCAAGCAGATGGGAGGATATTTTCCTCCATTTAAAAAGCAAAAAGTTTGAAGTATATTCGCCAGGTGTGAAAGTTGGAGAATGCAAAAAGCCATATATCGTTGTAAAACATAATGGTTCATCTAAAGTTTCAGATTTTAAAACAGATGCAGATTTGTATTCTATTATGTGCTATGTACCAAAAGATGGTTATAGTAAACTTGAGCCAATGCTTCAAGATGTAAAAAAATATATGTCAGAACTCGAGCCTATGATTTTGCCTTATGGAGCTCAAACGCCGAGCTATTATGATGATGCAGTTAAGGCTCACATGGTTAGCATAGAGTATAAGAATTACAAAAAGAATTTTTGATTTTTAATATATTTATAAAGGAGGATTTACAATGGATGTTGTAAAGAAATCAAAGCAAGAAATGCCCACAATTGATTGCTGCCTTGTTACTATTGAAACAAAAGATGGGGAGTTTGGTTTTGATACTGCAAGTGCGATTGGTGTCGAACCGCAGGTTGAAGAGCAGGAAGCTGTAAAGCTTGTTGTTAAAGGAATTCTTAGGGCACAGAAGCCCCAGGAAACTACAATTACAGGCACACAGATTGTGCTCACAGATAATGTTTTCAATCCTGAGCTTGTTCAGATTCTTCAGGGCGGTACAATTAAGTACGACGAAGATGATGAAACAAAGATTGTCGGATATACTCCCCCGGTTATCGGTTCTGCAGATAAAGGAAAGATTTTCAAGCTCAATGCATATTCTGCTCAGTATGATACATCTGGCCAGATTGTAAAGTACGAAAAAATTACTTATCCCAACTGCAAAGGTGTTCCTGTTGCTTTCGGAGCTGAAGACGGTGTATTCAGAGCATCGGAATATACTATCAATTCTGCCCCTGCAAAAGGCGAAGCTCCTTATGACATTAATTATGTCGAAGCACTTCCTGCGCTTACCTGATTTTTTTTTAATTTAAAATAAAAATAAAAGAAAAGAGGAATTTTTATGAATAATAATTTTGTGGGTACTAGCTATCCCCAAGACCCTTATGCTCAGCAGGCAATTCCCCTTGGTGCAGCTCCTCAGCAGACTGCTGTTGGTGTTCATCAATCTGTTGCTGAAATTGCTGAAAATGATAAGCCTGTAAATTGCAAAGAAGCATTGGCGGTTACATCGATGCACGATTTGGCAGAGTATGCAAAAGGACAGCTTGTTAGGCTTCCCGATTTTGCAGAAGGCCAACCTTTTGTTGCAAGGCTTCGCAGACCCAGCCTTCTTGTTCTTGCTAAGTCTGGAAAGATTCCCAACCAGCTCCTTTCTTCTGCTGGCAAGCTTTTCGCTGAAGGCGGCAGCGGCCTTGATTCAGATGATGAGTCTATGCTTTCAAAGCTTTATGAAGTAATTGAGATTATTGCAAATGCTGCTCTTGTATCACCAACACTTGATGAAATTAAAAGTGTTGGGATGGAGCTTTCGGATAATCAGCTTATGGCTATTTTCAATTATACCCAGAGCGGCATCCAGGCACTCGATTCCTTTCGTTAAAAGTCCTGAAATAATGAATGTGCTGGGTTTGGCAAATTTATATAAAAGCCGGCCCAGCACACTTTTTTCTATTATGGACCCATATACAGCTTATTGTTTTGACGAGGCATGTGCATATATTACATTGAAGATTGAAAAAGGTGAAAAGCCTGATTTCAGAAAGGCAAATGCTAAAAAGCATTATTCATCTTTTACAGATTTTTACAGCCAATATACTTAACAATATGTTTGGAGGTGGGGCTTAAATGGCTGTCGATGTCGGCACCGCCAGAGGATATCTTGATTTGGATATTTCTGGTTTTTTGAAAAATTTAAAAAGTGCTCAAGATGAAGCAGATAAACAAACAAAAAATATTGTTACCAAGATTGGTGGCAATTTAGAATCTGCCGGCAAAAAAATGACCTCTGCCGGTAAAAGTCTTACAAAATATGTTACAACTCCTCTTGTTGGTGTTGGTGTAGCCGGATTAAAAACTGCAACTGATTTTGAAGCAAGTATGTCGAAAGTAAAAGCGGTTTCGCAAGCTACTGAGGACGATTTTAAAGACTTGAGAAAAGAGGCGATTAACCTTGGTGCAGATACTGCTTATTCTGCAACAGAAGTTGCAGATGCTATGACAGAAATGGCAAAGGCCGGTTGGAATAGCGAACAAATACTTGACGGTATGAGCGGTGTTCTTGATGCGGCTGCTGCTTCTGGCGAAGATTTGGCGACAGTTTCTACTATTGTTGCAGATGCAATTTCCGGTTTTGGTTTAGAAGCTAGAGATGCAGCTCATATTGCCGACTTGCTTTCTCAGGCTGCAAATGCTGGCACAATTGATATTACTGATTTGGGCGAATCTTTTAAATATATAGCTCCGGTTGCTCAAGCTTATGGTATGTCGATTGAGGATGTTACAACGGCAATGTTGGCAATGTCAAAGGCTGGCATTAAAGGTTCCCAAGCAGGTACTTCTTTAAGAACTTTGCTTGTTAATATGGCTAAACCCACTGATGATATGGCTGCTGCAATGGATGCTCTTGGTGTTTCTCTTTATGATAATCAAGGCAAGACTAAGGACTTAAATACCATTCTTGCTGAATTAAGAGAAGGCACAAAAGGAATGACTGATGAGCAGAAAAATTTGTATTTAGCTCAACTTGCTGGAAAGACTGGTTTAGCAGGGTTAAATGCAATATTAAATTTGACACAAGAAGAATATGATGCATTATCTGCAGAAATGGCAAATTGTAAAGATGTAGCTAAGAAAACCGCTGAAACTATGCAGGATAATTTAAAAAATAAAGTTGAGCAATTGGGCGGTGCACTCGAGAGTTTAGCTATTACTCTTGCAGACTATGTTTTGCCGTGGCTTACAAATATGGTTATTAAAATAACCGAAATGGTTGATAAGTTTACATCGCTTGATGAACAAACACAAAAAACAATTATGGTGTTTGCAGGTATTGCTGCTGCTATTGGGCCTGTTCTTGTTGTGCTTGGAAAATTCACAAGTGGTTTGGGTAGCATAATTACAACATGTGGAAAGATTCCTGGAGCAATTACGACTGCTAAAAACACTATTTCTGGTTTTTCTGCTAGTATTAAAAATGTTGGCGAAGCTTTTAATCTTTATAAAGCAGGCTTTACAGGTTTTGCTTCTGAAACATCAAAGCTTGGGACAATGTTGGCAAGCTCTGCAGGTTCTGCAACTTCACTTGGAGGAGCTATTGCTTCTACTGCCGGCCCTATTTTGGCTATTGTAGCTGTTATTGCCACTTTAGTTGCTGCTTTTAAACATTTATGGGATACAAATGAAGGGTTCAGAACAAGGATAATTGAAATATGGACCGAGATAAAAGAAACAGTTAGCGGTTTTTTTCAAGGAATAGTTGACAGAATAAATGCTCTTGGTTTTGATTTTCAAAATATAACAGAAGTTATAAAAGCAATTTGGGACGGTTTTTGTAATTTTTTAGCACCTATTTTTGAAGGAGTTTTTGAAAGAATAAAAATTATCCTTGAGACAGCACTTGGTGTTATAACCGGCATTTTTGATGTTTTTATTGGCTTGTTTACTGGGAATTGGGAGCAAGCGTGGACAGGAATTAAAGAGATTTTTGGTTCAATTTGGAACGGCATTAAAGATACATTTGAAAATATATGGAATACTATACAAGGTGTTCTTGATACAGTTTTTGGATGGTTCGGTGGTTCTTGGGATGATTTTTGGAATGGAATAAAGGATTTCTTTACAAATATTTGGGAGTCTGTTGTTTCATTTTTTAAGGGTGGTTTAGATACTGCCGAAAATGATTCTTCAAGTTTTATATCGAAAGTGTCAGGTTTCTTTTCAGAGCTTCCCGGGAAAATAAAAGAACATATTACTAACGCTTTTGCTAAGATTAAAGAGTGGGGCAGCGATATGCTTGCTAAAGCCAAAGAAACTGGTAAAGGATTCCTTGATAGTCTTGTTGATTTCTTTGTGTCTGTACCAACAAAGATTGGCAATTTTGTAACAAGTGCTTGGGAAAATGTTCGTAAATGGGGCAGCGATATGCTTAATAAAGCCAAGGAGGTTGGTAAAGATTTTCTTGGAAGCATAGTTTCGTTCTTTACAGAGATTCCTATAAAAATTGGAACTTTCATCAGCGATGCTCTTAAAAAGGTTGGTACATGGGTTACCGATATGGTTAAGAAAGCAGGCGAAATTGGCGATGGTTTTCTTGGCAAAATTATTGAATTTTTTGGAGCAATTCCTACCAAGATTGGTGAATTTATTGGCAGTGCTCTTGATAAAGTCAAAGGTTGGGCAAGCGACATGGGAAAAGAAGGCACAAATGCCGGTTCAAATGTTACCAACAATGTTTCATCATCAATGGGAAATCTTGCTTCAACAGTTAAAGCTCAAACTGATGCTGCAACAAGAACCCTTAATTCTTGGGTTACAACTATGGGTCAAAAAGGTACTCAGGCAGTTAATGCTCTGGTTGATGCTGTTGAAGCTGAAGAGTCTGCTGTTAAAAATTCATGCAAACCCATCGGCGAAGCTATTGTGGACGGTGTTTGGGCAGGTATGCAAAATGCCAAGCCGCAATTTAAAAGAGATGTTCGTAATTATTTTGCAGATATCGTTGATGAAGCGAAAGATGAGCTTGGTATCAATTCGCCTTCAAAAGTTGCAGAAGAAGAAATTGGTTGGTGGTTACCCCTTGGCGTTTCCAGCGGCTTTAAAAAGGCAATGCCTAAAGCAACAAACGAAATGCAGACTGTTTTTTCAAAATATCTTGGCAAAATATCTTCTGATAAATTTAGCCCAGGTTCTTCTATTTTGTCATTTACCGATATGCTCAAAACTACTTATTCAGATATTGCATTATGGTTCGAAAGCATCGAGGATAGAATTAATAAGTCAATATATTCTATGATTCAAGCACTTACAGATTTTATTTATATGGGTCATAATATTTATAATGCTGATGGCACAATAGGGTATGTTCCTTTTGGTGGACCTATTCCTGGTTCAAGAAAGAAAACTCAAGCAAGCAGCATTGATGATAAAAAAGTTGGTGGAGGAGATACATACAACTTTTATAGTCCTAAACCCATTGATGAAATTGAGGCAGCTCGTCAGATGAAGAAAACTAAAAGAGATATTGCAGAAGGCTTTTAAGAAAGGAGTGGTGTAAATGGTTGAGAGTATTACATTGCAAAATGTACAAACAAGAGCTGTTTTGGCTCTTGACATGCTGACAACTGAGGATTTTATTCTTGATTCTGTAGATTGGGGAGTGGTCGAGAGCCAGCACCATTCTTATAAATATGTTAATCAAATAGGTGTTGTTGTTACAGGCACTTCATTAGAAACAAGAAACGTTGAAATTTATGGATGGGTTGTTGCAGATACAGAATCTTTAATGACGGTCAGAAAAAATATTTTAAATAGATTTGTAAATCCGCAACAACCTGTTGATTTATTTTATAAAACGTATGTTTTGAGATTTTTGCCAACATCTTCAATTAAATATTCAGCAACTGTGGTTGAGAATAACGATGTAATGTGTAAATTTAAAATTGAAGGCTTTTGCCCAGACCCATTGTTTTCTGAAAAAAGCGAAAGCAAGGTTACTGCTGCAAGTACAACTCCAATGTTTAAATTTCCGTTGGTTATGTCGAAAATTCCTACACCTCCATCTGGTGTTGTTTTTGGTTTAAGACAGCCAAGCTTGATTGTTTCTGTTGCTAATAAAGGTTCTGTTAATGTCGGTATGCGAATTGTTTTTAAAGCAAACGGTTCGCTTACTAATCCCAGTTTAATTAATGTTACTACTCAAGAATTTTTAAAAGTTAATAAAACAATGGCAGCTTGTGAAGAAATTGAGATAAATACATTTATTGGCGAGAAAAGC